>JANNOC010000213.1:0-3594 GCA_031398865.1 Gemmatimonadota bacterium
GGCCAGAATTTTCGCGCGTGCGTCGCTCCGGCTCATGTGTGCTCCCGGCGATTGAGCAGCTTGCGCACCATCTCGTGCTCGTCGTCGCGCAACGTATCGCGCGACCCGCTGGCGACAACCTGGCCGTTGGCCATCACGTAGATGTGCTGCGTGCGTCCGTAGGCATGTCGCACCTCATGCGAAAAGATCAGTATGCCGAAGCCGTAATCGGCTTGCGCTCGCGCGATCGTGTCGTCGAGTTCCGCGGCCGAGAAGGCATCCAATCCCAGTGTGGGCTCATCCAGCAGTACGATCGGGGGACGCAGCGCCAGAGCACGGGCCAGTGCGACGCGCCGCTGGTCCGCGCGGCTGAGCTGCGACGGCATCGTGTCATCATCGACGGCCAGCCCTACTTCCGCAAGCAACTCCCGCGCCGCATCCCGGGCCTCGCGCGCGGTCGCGTCCGTATGCTCCAGCAGCGGCAACTCCACGTTCTCGATCACCCCGATGCGGTTCACCAGCGCCGAACCCTCGAACACCACGCCCACGCGCGTACGCATCCGCCGCAGCACGTTGGCCGGCTCACCGCGCGCGTCGAACGTCTCGCCGGCAACGGTGACGGTCCCTTCGACCGCGCGCTCCAGCCCCACGATGTGGCGCAGAAGCATGGACTTGCCCGAGTGAATCGGCCCGAGCACCAGATGCGTCCGCGCGGCGGGAACGGCGATATTGACGCCGACGATGTGCGGGTCGCCGGTGGCGCCGGTGAGATTCGCGATCTGGAGCGCCAGCTCGTCAGGAGACAAGACGCGGGATGAAGTAGAAGATCGCGTTGACCATCGTGTCCGCCGCGAGCACCCCGATCATGCACAGCACGACCGCGCGGGTCGCTGCCTGGCCGATGGCCCCCACGCGACGCTCGACGCTAAGCCCTTCGTCCGCGGCGGCGAGCCCGATGACCAGCGCAAACAGCACGGACTTGCCGAGCCCGATGTACACGTCACGCTCCTCCAGCGCCGATCGGAACTGCTCGAAAAAGAGATTGATGCCGAAGTTGAGGAAGATGGTGTTGCCGATGAGTCCACCAAACACGATCAGCACGTCAGAAAAGATCGTCAGCGCCGGAAGCACGATGAGCAGTGCAGCCAGTTTCGGAGCCACGAGATACTTCACCGGGTCGAGGCCCATGGCGCGCAGGGCGTCCAACTCGCCGTTGGCGCTCATCGCGGCGAATTCGCCGGCGATGGACGACGCACTGCGCGCGACCACCAGCAGCGCGGCCACCAGCGGGCCGAGCTCGCGAGCGGCGAACCAGCCGATCGCGCGTGCACTGAGCACCTGCGCGCTGTATTCCGCGAGCTGGTACGCGACCTGGAACGTGGTGATGAGACCCACCAGGACTGACGCACTCGCGATGAGTCGCACCGCACCCAACCCAAGGTGATCAATCTCGCGCTCCACGCCGGAGCCGACGCTGCCACGGCGCGCGAACGCCAGCCATGCGACCCAGTACAGTGAGTCGAGAGCGAGCCGGCCTCGGGTGATGAAGCGACCGTCCTCGCCTTCGAGGGCGCGCAACCGTTGCGGCACGGACGCGCGCGGCGGGCGATCGACCCTATCAGCGGATTCCGCCATCAGCGTGGCTTGACGCGTGGCGCGCGTCCCGATAAGGTTGCGCCGCCATGCGACGACTCGCCTGCTTTCATGTGCTGATACTGGCCGGAGGGATGACGGGGTGCAACCGGGGAGAGCTCATCTCCGGCGTCACCGATTCGACCTACGTCGCTACCATGGCGGAGCTGCGGCGTCTCCGGCAGCACCCCGGCCCGGACAGCACGCACAATGCCGCGGCGAGGGCCGCAGTGCTGCAGCGACGAGGCCTCTCGCCCGAGCAGCTGGAGCGCGCATCGACGGTACTTGCCCAGGATCCGGACCGCGCGGTCACGTTGTGGCAGCGCATTGAGGAGCACGCGCTGGACACCGCGGCAACTCCCCAAAAAGCCGGCGCGCCCTAGCGGAAAGCCAGGGCGCGCCGGTACAGACGTCGCGACCGATCGTCACTTCGTGACGATCATCTTCTTCACAACGGCGCGACCGTCTACTTCGAGTCGGTACAGGTAGATCCCCGACGCGACTTCGCGCGCTGTGTTGAGGTACTTTCCATCCCAGTACGCAATGTACTGGTTACACGTCAGCAGCAAGTTCTTCAGCGGCCGTCCACCCACGGCGCTCCCCGTGCCCCCCTGCAGGATCGGCTCGGCGACGAGTTGAGCCAGCAGGTTGTACACGCGCAGCGTGACGCGGTATTGCCGGTTCGGTTCCGAGCAGGCGGGAAAGTCTCCCACGGCAAACGGAATCTTCGTCTCCGGGTTGAAGGGGTTCGGATAATTCTGACCGAGCTCCAACCGTGGACGCTGCTCTGGTGCTGGCGGTGTGCCGGACTGCGCCGCCGCGAACGTCGGCATGATTACGCTGAAGGCGAGCACGAACGTGAGTGCTGCCCACCGGTGCTTCATGTGCCTCTCCGACCTGACAAAGTAGGTGCTAGACGCTGGCTCCTGAACCCGAGGTGTGACATGACGTCCTTACGTCGCGAACATATGATACGGCCAGAGCGAAGTCAAGCACGTTCGTTCCTGACAGATGCGAACTACGTGCCCACGAAAAGTCGGCCTCCCTCGCGCCGCTCCGTCACCCCGATCCTGTCGAAATACTCCAGGATCGGTATGAGGTACTTTCGCGATACCCCAAGCAACTCGCGAAGCTCCCCTGGGGAATACTCCCGTCCACGTTGCATCCCGCGGCGAAGCTCTTCCGTGAGCTGAGTCACCGCGTCCGGCCCGAAGTAGCGCTCACGCTCGACCTGAACTGCCGCACCTTCCCGCTCCAGATGCCGCAACACCGCGGCCACGCCGTTCCCATGCCGGTTGGACAGTTCGAGGATACTCGGCGGTTCGCGTCCGGCGTCCCGCAGTTCCCGAACAATCGTGTCACGAACAAGTCGCAGCTCCGCGGAGAACACCGGCGACCACCCCCGCCTGCACACGAGGCCACCGACCAGCTCCACTTTCTCATTGGCGATGGCGCGCCGAATGGCGGCATCGGTCAGCGCCGCATGTCCGGCCAGACGCGACCTGACGAACTGCAGGGACACGCCCGGTTCGAGGGGGTGGTCTTCATGCTGCGTGTTGACCAACGCAATCAGCTGGTTTGTGACAAGCTCCAACGCCTCGGCCACGTACAAGCGATCGCCGAGCGCCAGCGCCTCGGCCTCGCGCTCTACGTTGGGCACGTCGCGTGGCGCAATTCCCAGGCGAATGGCGAGGCTGGAGTGCTGCACGCCATGGACGCCGCCTTCCCGCAGGGCCAGGCGGAGCCTGTCAGGCGCGCACAAGCGCATGGGCCAGAGCCTGGCACGACGGCCGGGGGGCATGGGATCCGAGACCACACCCCCACCGATGGTGACCGGAGGCGAGCCCCCTCGCAGCACGAATCGGTCGCCCCCGCGAATCAGGAGTGCCGCATCCAACGCGACTCGCGCCGGCTTGGTCATCCCGGGCTCCAGCCGGCCTCCGGCCGTGACCACACGCGCCCCGACATCGGCAGTACCCAAAT
>JANNOC010000219.1:0-4665 GCA_031398865.1 Gemmatimonadota bacterium
TCGAGGAAGAAGGTGCCGGCCTGCGCGGAGGAGAAAAGTCCCGCCTTGTCCCGGGTGGCGCCGGTGAAAGAGCCTTTCACGTGACCGAACAGCTCGCTCTCCAACAGACTCTCGGGCAGGGCGCCGCAGTTGATGGAGAGAAACGCTCCCTCGTTGCGCGTGGAGAGGGAGTGGATGTACCGGGCGATGACTTCCTTGCCCGTTCCCGATTCCCCCTGAATGAGCACGGTGGACTCGGTGGGCGCGACCGTCTCCGCTAGGCGCAGGACATCCATCCACCCCTTGCTGCTCCCGACGGGGCCGCCCGCGACGCTGCGTTCCCGTCGCTTGATTTCGCGCTTGAGCGACTTGTTCTCGACTCGCAGCGAGCGATGTTCAGCGGCTCGGCGGAGAATCGCGACCAGCTCGTCGTTCTGAAACGGCTTCTGGATGTAGTAGAACGCGCCTTCATTCACTGCCTGCATGGCCGACTGCAGCGTCGCCTGCGCCGTCATGAGGATGACCGGCGTGTCGGGGTCCTGCGCGCGCGCGGCGCTGAGCACCTGCAGTCCGCCGACGTTCGGCATGCGCACGTCGCTGAGCACGATGTCCGGAGACAGCGCAGCGATCTGCTCGAGCCCCTTCACCCCTCCCTGCGCGGTGTGCGGCGAGAAGCCTTCGTTCTTGAGCAGGATGCGCAACGAGTCGAGAATACCCGCCTCGTCGTCGATGATGAGCACCGTCGGCGCTTCGCGCTGTGGGGAGGGGGGTGTCACGAGCCATCTCCGTTGTCGGACTGCGAACAGGGCAGGAGGACGGTAAATCGCGTGCCGCCCTCGGGGTTCTCACCCGCCACCACAACGCCGTGATGCGCTTCGACGGCGCGATGCACGACCGGGAGGCCGAGGCCACTGCCCCCCGGCTTCGTGGTAATGAACGGGTCGAACATGCGCTCACGAATCCCGTGCGGGATCCCCGCGCCGCTATCGCTCACGCGCAGCGCCACGGCGCACCGCGCGAGGGAGGGGATCCCCACGGCGGGGAAATCCGCTCCCGCGAGGAGCTCCGCTTCGATCGTCACGAGGCCGCCCGCGGGTGTCGCCTGCAGCGCGTTCAACACGAGGTTGAAGATCGCTCGATGCAGCAGGTCCTCGTCGCCGTCGATCATCAGGGGCTCGTCCGGGGCGTGGCAGACAATGCGCACGCCGGGCTGTCTGTCCGCGTGTGCTTCGCCGAGATGCGCCGCTTCGCGCGCGAGCGCGGCGATATCCACGCGACTGATGCGCGTCACGCGAACACGGGCGAAGTCGAGAAACTCGTTCAGCAGTCGGGAGAGCCGATCCGACTCGCGCACGATGAGCGTGCCGAGCGTGCGCTCGTCGTCGCTGGCGCGGGGAAATCTCGAAATCTGCTCCACCGCGCTGCGTATGGACGCCAGCGGATTGCGAATCTCGTGCGCCAGCGAGGCGCTGAGCTCCGCCACCGCTTCCAGCCGCTCGGCACGGAGATGCAGCGACTCGAGCTGCTTCTGATCGGAAATGTCCTGGAAGATGGCCGTCACCGTTTTGCCAATCGTCCGTCCGTCTCCCTCGGCGTACGTCGTCGTCACGCCGATCGGGAACGCGTGGCCGGCCGTCTGCACCAGGCCTTCGGCGCGCGAGGTGCGTACCCCTTCGTGAATCGTGCGCTCGAGCGCGTGCGAGAGGCTCGGTGCGATCGCGCCGATCCGGGCCAGCATCGGCTTTCCGAGCGCGTGGTCCAGATCGATGCCGAGCAGGGTGCTGGCGATCGGATTGGCGTACAGCAGCGCGCCGGCTCCGTCCACGGTGATGATCCCGCTGCGGATATTCTGCAGAATGTCCTCCGCCTGCAGCCGCACCATCGTGAGTTCCGCGGCCAGATCCGCCTTCTCCACACCCGCTTCCTGCAGGCGCGCGCTGATCACCGCGCTTCCCACCGCGACGACACCAAACACGCCGAGCTGCAACCACGTCCCGCCTTCGAGAACCGTGTCATGGCCCCAGATCGAATCCGCGAAGTACAGCAGGTTGCCAAGAATCGCGATGAGCAGACCGCCGCCAATGGGAAGGAGCAGCGCGGCGCTGGCGATGACGAGGATGTACAGGGCGACGAACTGCGACGTGCTTCCACCCGTGACGTGCACGACGGCGGTCACGACAAAGAGATCGGCCAGGCTCTGAAGGTAGAAGAAGGTACGGCCTAACGGGCGTCCGTACACTTCGTCGTACATCCAGGAGCCGGCCGTGAACAGCATCGCGATCACGAACGTCAGCGATGCGACGAGCGTGTCCGTCGTGGCGGCGCGCTCCCAGATCAGAACCGCAGCGAGGAAGATCGCCGCGGACAGCGACAGGCGCCCGAGATACACAAAGCGCAGGATTCGTCCAGAATCCAGCGTGGGCGGAAGACGGGGATCGGCGAAGCTGAGTAGGGAGCGCAACGGCGTCAGACGAGGGTCGTGCAGAACGCCCGACAGAGAAGGTATCGCGGGCTCTTGCATTCTGCTATATAAGCAGGACGATCTACCTCGAAGGAGTTTTCGCACGTGGACGCAGGCGAGCACCTCACCGGCGGCACGATTGCCGTTCGGCTGATCATTGTCGTCCTCCTGGTCTTGCTCAACGGATTCTTCGTCGCGGCCGAGTTTGCGCTGGTGGGCGCGCGGCGAAGCAAGATCGATCAGATGGTGGAAGAGGGAGATCGCTCCGCGCGCGTCGTGCGGGACGCGCTCCGGCATCTGGACCGGTATCTGTCCGCCACCCAGTTGGGTATCACGTTGGCGTCTCTGGCGTTAGGCTGGGTCGGGGAGCCAGCGCTGGCCGCGACGATCGATCTTGCCCTGTCGCAGGTCGGCGTGGACGTCCCCGCCGCCGCCACGCACAGCACCGCGGCGATCATTATCGCGTTCGCCATAATCACCTTCCTGCACATCGTCTTCGGGGAGCTCGCGCCGAAGTCCATGGCGCTGGTGACACCGGAAGGGGTGAGCAAGTTCGTCGCGCCCCCGCTGATCCTCTTTGCACGCGTGATGCGGCCCTTCATATGGGCGCTCAATGGCGTCGCCAGCTCCTTTCTTCGGCTGTTCGGCGTGCAGACGGTGAGCGAAGCGCACCATGTCCACTCCGCGGAGGAGCTGCGGCTCATCGTGCTGCAATCCCGCGCGCAAGGGACGCTGGATGAATCCGGGAGCCGGATGCTCGCGGGGGTGTTCGATTTTCACGAGAAGAAGGCGCGCGACGTCATGCGTCCACGGACCGAGGTTGCCGCCATCGAGATCGGGGCGACCACCGACGAGATCTGGGCGGTGCTACGCCGCGAGCGGTATTCGCGCTATCCCGTGTACCACGAGACGCTGGACGACGTCGTGGGCGTGCTGGTCGCCAAGGACCTCTGGCTGCATCCGCGCGGGCAGCCATTTTCGCTGCGGGACACACTCCGCAAGCCGCTCTACGTTCCGGATTCCCGCCGGGCTGAACTGGTGCTCAACGACCTGCGCACCAGCCGCGCCAGCATGGCGATCGTCCTCGACGAGTACGGCGGTACAGCGGGCGTTCTGACGATCGAGGATCTGGTGGAAGAAGTGATCGGTGACATCACCGACGAGTACGACTTCACCAGCCGTTCCGCCGTGGAGACCAATGGGGTGCTGGAGCTGGACGGGACGATGTCGTTGATCGACGCCCGGTCAGACCATCGCCTCCGCATTCCGGAAGGCGAGTGGAGCACACTGGGCGGCTATGCCTTCTCGCGAATCGGCCGCCTGCCGCATATCGGCGACCGCGCGCCATTCCCGGGCGGGGAGCTCGAGGTCGTTGCGATGGACGCTCGGCGGATCGCAGCCGTGCGCGTACATCGCGATCGTGGCGCGGCGGAACCCGACGCCGCCGCGCCGACGCTCTCGTGAGCGTGCCATCGTCACCCGCCTTGGACGCCAGTGGCGACCGGCTGATCGTCACTCCATCGCTCTCGATTCCCCGGGGGGAGCTGGCCTTCCGCGCGTCCCGCGCCGGCGGTCCTGGGGGCCAGCACGTGAACACGTCGTCTACCCGAGTCGAGCTGCTCTGGAGCGTGACCACGTCGAGCGCGCTGGATGAGTCGCAGCGCACCCGCCTCACGGAGAAACTTGCGCGCCGGCTGGATGGGACCGGGACGCTCCGCGTGGTCGCCAGCGACAGCCGCAGCCAGCGACAGAACCGCGAGCGCGCGGAGCTGCGCCTGGTGGCGATGATTGCCGCCGCGCTGGTGGTACCGAAGCGTCGGAAGGCGACCAAACCCAGCCGCGCAGCGAAGCAGGCCCGGCTGGATCCACGCCAAGATGAAGGGCAAGAAGCCGAAGCTGGTCGAGGACGACCGCACCCCGAAACAGGCGGAAGTCGTTGATTTGATGGCTCGTCTGCGCGCTTCGCTCGAAGGCCGGAAGGTGTCGGGATCCTCGAAGAAGCCCGCGGCATCTAAAGGGCGGAAAGCCACGCGCCGGCCCCGCCGCGTGGCGTAGAGTGACCTCTTGACTTCGATGACCGCCATCGACACGACCGCCGCGATTGACTGGTACCGCCGCAACCGCGCGCGGTCCGAGGCAATCTTCGACCTGATCGAACCGTCGGCGTACTACAGCCGCCCGATCTCGCTGCGCAACCCGATCGTCTTTTACGAGGGGCACCTGCC
>JANNOC010000225.1:0-4400 GCA_031398865.1 Gemmatimonadota bacterium
GAGGTACTTCGGCCAGACCGTCTCCTGATCATGCGTCAGGAAATCACGCAGGCGAAAGTGCTCCGACACGTGGGTGTCCCGGTTCTCCCGGGTGACTTCGATGAAGCCGTCCGGCGTAACGTAGCCCTTGCGCCGCACTCCGCGCTCGGTGGGGAAGGTGCCGATGTAGTACAGCCCGATGCGGCCGCGCCGCTTTTCGGACAGAGGCGTCAGCGTGATGATGCGGAAATCCGTGATCGGTTTGATCGCCGTGCCCACCTTGATGGCGAGGTCCCAGACACCGCGCGTCTTCGGAGCCATGGACGTTGCCGTGGACTCCGCTGCCGACCCACTGGAGAAGGTGAGTTGCGCACCGTGCGGCAGCGAGTCGCCGACGATTGTTTCCCCCTGCGGCTGAATATGGGCCCGCAGTTTCCCGCTGCGACCACGCAATGGCATGAAGACCTTGAGCGCCGCTTCCGTGAGGAAGGGCGTCGTGTGGGCATTGTCGAGGAGCGCCGAGGTCATCGACATTCCAGGTGCGCTGGGTGCGCGCTCCTCGCCGAGCGACCACGTCCACCCAGCCGCGAAGATCAGCAGAACGAAGCCGGCCACGGCGTTGAAGACGCGTTCCCCGCGCTGGGTGACGCCTGCGCGCCGCCACCGACTGGCGGGCGGCTCGGGAAAGTGCAAGGCGAGCTCCGCGGCGCGCCACAGCGCCTCGCCCGCGTGCAGCACGGCGTCAGCCGCGTGCGCGGCGACATCGCTCATGTGCTCGAGCGCTGACTCGCCGTCCCCCGTGTGGGCGGGGTCGTGCTCCTCGGCACTCACCGTCGAGGCGCGCGTGCCGTCCGCCCGGTGTTGACCGGAGTCGTGCGACCTTCGAAGTTCAGAGGATCCTCCACCCCTGGCGTCCCGTACTCGCGACATGGAAGACTTACTCGAACTGTTCCACTTCCTGCGCGACCCTCGCGCCCTCATTCAGTGGGCCGGCTATGTCGGTCTCACCGCGATCGTCTTCACGGAAACCGGCTTGCTCATCGGATTCTTCCTGCCCGGCGACTCGCTGCTGGTCACCGCCGGGCTGCTCGCCTCTCAGGGCCTGCTCAACGTGTACTGGCTCGGCGTGCTTCTCAGCCTTGCCGCCATCGTGGGGGACACCGTCGGCTACTGGATCGGGCGGGCCAGCGGCCCACGTATCTTCACTCGCGACGATTCGCTGCTGTTCAACCGGAAGCATCTGCTGCGCGCGCATGCGTTTTACGAGAAGCACGGCGGAAAGACAATCGTCCTTGCGCGTTTCATGCCGATCGTCCGAACCTTTGCCCCCGTGGTCGCCGGCGCAGCAGAGATGAATTATCGGGCGTTCCTCGTCTACAACGTGTTCGGTGGTCTGCTCTGGGTGTGGAGCATGCTGTTTACCGGCTATTTTCTGGGTCGGTTGGTGCCCGGCATCGACGAGCACATCGAAGCGGTGATCCTGGTGGTGATCTTCCTGTCCATTCTCCCCGGAATCATCTCCTGGTGGCGCGAGCGGCGGAAGATCGCGGCAGCGGGTCGCGTCGCGGAAACGCTGTGATGCGCGGTGGCGGTTCATGCTCCCCGCACTAGATTTG
Source organism: Gemmatimonadota bacterium (assembly GCA_031398865.1). Classification (GTDB taxonomy): domain Bacteria; phylum Gemmatimonadota; class Gemmatimonadetes; order Gemmatimonadales; family Gemmatimonadaceae; genus JANNOC01. The sequence goes on from JANNOC010000225.1 coordinate 1,596, forward strand.
CCGCGGTAGGTTATCGCTGACCGTTGAATTGAACTGCGAGGAGAACTCATGGCGCACACCCTTCCACCCCTGCCGTATGCGCACGATGCGCTCGAGCCGCACATCGACGCGCAGACAATGCAGATTCATCACGGCAAGCATCATCAGGCCTATGTCACCAATCTCAACGCCGCCCTCGACAAGGCACCGCAACTCGCCGACAAGTCGCTGGACGATCTGATGCGCGAGATCAACGCGGTGCCCGAGGCGGTTCGCACCGCGGTGCGCAACAACGGTGGCGGGCATTGGAATCACTCCCTGTTCTGGCAGATCATGGCACCCTCGGCCGGCGGCGAGCCGTCCGGTGCGCTCGGGAGCGCGATCGGCGCGAGTTTTGGCTCGTTCGACAAGTTCAAGGAGCAGTTCGCTGCCGCGGCGGTTGCGCGCTTCGGCTCGGGCTGGGCATGGCTCGTGGGCGATGGCGCCTCTCTGTCCATCACCAGCACGCCGAACCAGGACAATCCGCTCATGGAGGCCAAGCACGCGCTCCTGGGTCTCGACGTGTGGGAGCACGCGTACTACCTGAAGTATCAGAACCGGCGTCCCGACTACATCGCCGCGTTCTGGAAGGTGGTGAGCTGGCCGGCGGTGGCGAAGCGATTCGATCAGAAGGCGGCCAAGCGATAGCCGGACCAGCGGCAATGAGAACGGCCAGGCGAGGGCCTGGCCGTTTGTGCGCCTCACACCGGTCCAGCGTCACATCCGCATTGCCGAGAACAGGGCGAACAGCGTCCCACCCAGCCATACCACTCCGGCCGCCATCGCAGCCTTGTTTTTCGGGATGTTACCCGTGATGTGCAGTCCGATCGCCACGAGCACGAGCGACCAGATGACGAACAGGTCGATGCGACCCGCCAGCGCGAGCACGATCGGAGAGACCGATTTCGCGTCGAGAAAGCGCGCGGCGCTGAAGGTGATGTCGTAACGCGAGTCTATCGCGGTCGCGTCGACCAGGAGCGTCTGAACTCCGTTGAGAATACCCTCGACGATGCGCGGGAAGAACGCGTAGGTGGCCACCATCATCGCGAGGGCGAACGTCTGCACGGCGCCGAATAGCTTGCCAGCCACCCAGAGGACGACTCCCGTCAGCAGCACGGCGATCGGAATGCCGATCACCATGGCGATCTTCTGCGCCATTTCCGCGAAGCCGCGCCCCTTTTCCAGCTGATCGGCCGTCATCGAGGGATTGTCGCGCAGAAGCTTCTCCATCTGCGTCGCGTACTCCACCTCGAACACCGCGGAGAGCAACCCGCTGCTCATGAAGTACAGCACGGCGAGCACGATGGTGAGAAAGAGCAGCGCGATGCCGTAGCGGCCGTCACGCCGCCGCGTGAACACCTCGGACGGCGCGTAGAAGATGTCGATGAAATCCTCGAAGACGCTGGTCTTCGCCTGCGGAGCAGCAGTAGTAGTCACGGATCGCTCGTGGTGAGAGGAGTCGGATGCCGGAATAGCGGAGTCAACGCGCCGCGTCCCCTTCGAGATACGTGTAGCCCTCGAGTCCCGCGACGTAGTCGGCAATGTAGGTGTTGGCTTCCTGTCGCGTTAGGCCGGTGGACGCGGCCACTTTGCGCCGGAACGTCGCCAGAAGATCCGGCGCACGGAACTGCACGTAATTGAGCACCTCGGTGACCGTGTCGCCATGCACGAGGTCCGTGATCTCGTATCCCGACGCGGACAGCCGGATGTGCACCGCATTGGTGTCACCAAAGAGGTTGTGCAGGTCGCCGAGAATCTCCTGGTACGCACCTGTGAGAAAGATGCCGAGGATGTACGGCTCGCCGTCGACGACCGGATGCAGCTCCAACCAGGGGCGGCCGTCCTTCCCTCCCACGAAACGATCAATCTTCCCGTCGGAGTCACAGGTCACGTCCTGTAGCGTCCCACGCCGCACGGGCTCTTCATCCAGCCGATGGATCGGCATGATCGGAAAGAGTTGATCAATGGCCCAGCTGTCCGGCAGCGACTGAAACAGGGAGAAATTGCAGAAATACCGGTCGATCAGCGTCGCCTCGAGATCGTCGATGATGTCGGCATACTCCTCCCGATCTCGCTGGGCGATGCGCGCGACTGCGTTGATCGTGGCGAGATAGATCTGCTCCGCGATCGCGCGGCCACGGAGCGACAGCACCCCGCTGTTGAAGAGCGACTGGACGCGCTCCTTGCTGAACGTGGCATCATGAAACACTTCGCGCACGCGGCGCGAGGAAATGGCGGCGTGATCCGATGCCATCTCGTGCAGCACGGCGTGCTCATCCTCGTCGATCGGTGGGACACTGGCCTCCGCCTGCGACTCGACATCGATGACGCGCAGCAGGAGCAGCGCGTGGTGCGCGGTGAGCGCGCGCCCGGACTCGCTGATGACGTGCGGCATGGGAAGATCCTGCTCACGGCACGCTTCCGCGAGCGTGTAGATCACGTCGTTCGCGTATTCCTGCAGCGAATAGTTGACGCTGGCATTGGACGTCGAGCCGGTACCGTCGTAGTCCACGCCGAGGCCGCCGCCCACGTCGACATGGGTCACGTCGAGCCCCATCGTCCGCAGCTCGGCGTAAAAGCGGGAGATCTCCTGAAGCCCCGACTTGATGTACCGGATGTCGGTGATCTGGCTCCCCAGGTGGAAGTGAATCAGCTTGAGGATATCCAGTTTGCCCGCCTCGGTCAGCCTGTCAATCAGCTTGACCAGCTGGGCCGAGCTCAGCCCGAATTTGGATTTCTCGCCGCCACTCTTCGCCCACCGGCCGAAGCCTTCCGAGGCGAGCTTGA
>JANNOC010000238.1:0-3358 GCA_031398865.1 Gemmatimonadota bacterium
CACCGGCGGCAAGCTCACGACCTACCGCGCGATGGCCGCCGAGGTCGTCGCGGCGGCCGCACGCTCCCTGGCGCAGGCTGACACGCGGCACAGTGGTCGCTCGGACCGGCTCCCACTGCCCGGTGGCGACATCGCGTCGTACGAGAGCGCTCTGCGCGCGGCACTCGACCGTGTGCATGACCGCGACGTCGCGGAGCGGCTCGTGCAGGCCTATGGCAGCCGCTGGCCCGACGTGTTGGCGCTGCTTGCCGAACATCCGTCGTTAGGCAGAAGGCTGGTGGACTCCCTGCCGTACATTGGTGCTGAAGTGTTGTACGCGGTACGGCGCGAGATGGCGGTGACGATCGGCGACATCCTCATTCGGCGCACGCATCTGGCGTTCGAGACACGGGATAACGGCATGGTTGCCGCGTCGCGCGTCGCGGAGCTCATGGCGCCGGAACTGGCGTGGGACAGCCAGACGCGCGACGCGCGAATCGAGGAGTATCGCGCGGAAAGCGTACGGATGTTCACCGTGGATGCCGTCGAGCGACTTGAACCGGACGCTCCCGGGCACCAAACTTGAGGGCGGCACCTCCATCTGCCACCGCCCCCGAGGACGCCATGGATTTGCAGACGCAATCCCTCCCGCACCATCATGCGTCGCACGCGGGCGAGCGCAACTGTCCGGCCCCCGACGCGGCGCTCATCGAGTCGCTCGAGCGGCGCGGCATCCGCTGCGCCGATGCGGAATGCGCGAAGGATGTGATCGAGCTGGCCCGCGCCATCGCCATGTACGACGAAGCCTGCAGCGCGGCGTCGCGGGTGCTCGTGCTCGCGCGCCGGCCGGCCGATGCGCCGCCGCAGCGGCACGATGATGAGACGATCACTGCCTACGTGGAGCGCGTGACTCGCATGGCGCATCGGCTGGCGCACGCCGGGGAGATCTCCTGAACACACGTCCGCGCGCCGATCCACCGGCGCGCGGACATCGGCATTGCGTCAGATCACCGTGAGCTGCTTCGCCATCCCGTGCAGGAAGTGCGGCTTGCCGTCCTTGGCGTCCGGGGCGAAACACCACAGCACGTAGTTGCCCGCGGTCAGCTCAGCCGTGAACACCGCCACCCCGCCCGTCATCAAACCGGAGCTGCCCCCCGCGCAGGGTGTCCGGCATGCCGAAGTCGTAATCGGTGAGCTTCGCCACGATCTCGGCTTCGGGCATCGAGGCCGCCGGCGACGACGACGCCGCCGCCGCCACAACGGTGAACGGCTTCACCATCCCCTTCATGAAGTGCGGCTTTCCATCCGGCCCGACATTGGGCGCGGGGGACGGCGAACTGCTCTGCATGGCAGCAGTGTCACTCTCGACCTTGGCATCTTTCGCGCATGCGAGCAGCGCAAACGAAACAACGAAATTCAGGAGACGCGGCCTGAGGGCGAAGCGCATGCATCACTCCGAAAAGAGAAGTCGGACGGCCAACTACCTTTTCATTTCCGAGTGACGGCGTCAAGGGAGCGGCGACATGCCGCTCTGCTTACATCTCGTGGATCGTCTTGAGCGAGATGATCTTGAGCCGGCGCGTGCGAGCGGGCAGCTTCAGCACGACGAGATCGCCGACGCCCTTGCCGACGAGGGCTTTCCCGATCGGGGACGCCATGCTGACGTGCCCGTCCTCGAGCTCGATCGAGTCGCCGAACACCAGATCGTACGTCTCACGTCCGCCCTTCTCGTCTTCCACAACGACGCGCGACCCCAGCCCCACCGAGTCCGTCGGAATCTGCGTCGGATCGATCTGCGAGAGCTTGCTCAGGCGCATGTGTAACTGGCCGAGTCGCGCCTGCACGAATTGCTGGCGCTCGAGCGCAGCCTTGTACTCACTGTTCTCCCGAAGATCGCCCATCTCGACCGCCCGGCGAATTTCGCTGGGAAGGGTGACGTTGAGCTCATGCTGCAGCTTCTGGGCTTCCTCGCCAAGCTTCTGTTTCAGCGATTCAAGCATACGGAGACACCGCGGGAGACAACAAAAGTGGAGCGCCCGGCCTGTGTAGGCCGGGCGCCAGTTCCTCTTCCAAGCTACAGTACCGGTGTCCCTGGGGCAATATTGCCCTGCATGCTCACCCTCGAACGACACGGCGACGTTACCCGCTTGCACCTCGCGTCGCGTCGCAGCCGCCTGGCGGGTTACTCGGTGAGCGTGTACGAAGTGCGCGGCCAGCTCGTGGACACGGGCTTTGCGCGCGCGGCGCGCGACGTGGAGGCCTACGTCGAGGCAACGCGACCTCGCGGCGTCATCCTCACCCACTACCATGAGGATCACGCCGGCAACGTGGAGCTGCTCGCGCGACGCGGCGTGCCCATGCTTGCCGCGGAGTCCACGCTCGCGGCGCTCCGTGCGGATGAGCGTATTGGCGTCTCCCGTCGATTCACCTGGGGCAGCATGCCGCGGCTGCGCGCCGAGATCATCCCCTTCGTCCCCGAGGGACTGCAGTTCGTGCACACCGGGGCGCACTCCCCGGACCATCACGTGGTCTGGGATCCCGAGACACGCACGCTTTTCTCCGCGGACCTGTTCCTCGGCGTGAAGGTGCGCATCGCGAATCCCGCCGAAGATCTGCGCGCGCTGGCACGCGTCCTCCGCGAAATCGCCTCCCTCACGCCCCGGCGCATGTTCGACGCACACCGCGGCCTGATTCCCGAGCCCGTGAGCGCGCTTCTGGCGAAAGCGGACTGGCTGGACGAGACCATTACCGCGGTGGACCGCCGGCTCGACGCCGGCCTGTCCGACCAGTCCATTCTGCGCGACGTACTCGGCGGTGAGTCGTTCGCCGGCTTCGTTTCGCGCCCCGATTACTCGCGGCTGAATTTCGTGCGCGGCCTGCGTGCTACTCGAGCAGGTCCAGCATCCAATCCCACTCCAGCGCCGTTCCCAGCACCATCGTAACGCCAAGCAGCAAGCTCGCCGCTCCTAGCCCGATGGCGGCGATGCGCACCAGCCGCAGCACCGACCGTCGCGGCGCCGACGGATGGTGCTCGATGTCGAGCTGCTGCGACTCCTTCTCAGAAATCCCGAACAGCGTGAAGGACACGAGCACCAGCGGGAAGAAGCCGAACCACCAGTCGTGGAGAAAGGTGAACCCGAGAACGGCTGCCAGCAGTGCCAGCACGAGCGTCGTCACGAGCCGGCGGTACGACGCGTGGGCTGCGCCGCTAGACTTCAGCTCGAACAGCGTCCGGCGCGAGATGGGTGCGGAAGGATCGAACACCATTAGGGCTTCAGCTCAGGCATCCGTCAAATTTAATCTGGCGAACGCACGCACGGGGATCCGCGGACCTTGAATGGCGTTCGGATGGCCTAGCGGTGTTGCGGCAGTTTGCTGT
>JANNOC010000247.1:0-2595 GCA_031398865.1 Gemmatimonadota bacterium
CACTGGGCCACATCCTCTGACACGAGCGCGTGTGGACCGCAACCGGCGCCGAGATCATCGACTGGTATGCGCGCAACGCCACTGCCGGCGTTTGATGGCTGCTATCTCGCGGTGCTATCCGCAGGCTTGATCCCGGCGGCCACGATCAACTTCGCGAATTTGGCCAGCTCCGATCTCAATATCGCCGACGCATACTCGGGTGTGCCGCCGGTCACGGTGGAGCCGGCGGCGGCGAATCGTTCCTTGATCTCCGGAGAGTGCAGCACCGCGTCCAGCTCCTGGTTCAAGCGCGCGACGATCGAGGCAGGTGTACGTGCCGGCGCCGAGATCGTCGACCAGGTCGTGTTCTCGTAGCCCGGCACGCCCGCTTCGGCCACCGTCGGTACCTCCGGTAGTATCGGCAATCGCGTAGCGGCCGGTGGTGGCGAGCACACGCACGCGTCCCACCTTGATCTGCGGGATCGTCACGACCGCACTGTTGAACAGCACATGGATCTGTCCACCGACCAGCTCGCTCAGCGCCATCGCTACGCCTTTGTAGGGGACTTGCGTCATTCGGATCTTGGTCATGACCGAAAACAACTCCGTCGACATGTGGCCGAACCCGCCGGTACCCGATGAGCCGTAGTTGAGCTCGCCGGGCTTGCGCGCGGCCAAGGCGATCAGTTCCTTCACGGTAGTCACCGGCACGGAGGGGTGCACGGCATGAGCTTCTCGGCCAGCATGCGAAACTGGATGTCGGGTGTGCCGCCCGGCGGAAACGGGATCAGGACTCGAATCGTTTTCCAAGGAAACGCGCCCGCGCCGATATTGCCCTGGGCCGCGACTTCAATGCACACTCCGGTGAGAGCGGCAGCAAGCAGCAGAGTAAGTAACGTTTGCCTCATTCCCTGATCCTCTTCGAGAGGTGTTTTCACGGCTGGCGGAGCCATCACGCGCGTGACATCATCGCGTGCAACCCATCGGAGGAGCAAGTGCAACGTAGCGAACATATTGCCGCGGCATGCCTGGGCGGGCTGATGCCGGCCTGGTTCGTCAGCCCGGCCGCGATTGAAGCAGCGCAGTCCGGCGCCGAGCAGACCTATCCGGCCCGGTCAATCCGCTTGATCGTGCCGTTTCCGCCCGGCGGAGGCACGGACTACACGGCACGACTCATCGGGCACAAGCTGAGCGAGAGGCGAACGTCAGGATCGATTGACGCCGCAAGAGACTGAAACCCTATTCTCCGGGAGATACCATGAACGATCTCAATCGACTGACCGCAACCGAGGCGCTGCGCCGTCTGAACGCCGGGACAATGAAAGCCGAGGAGCTGGTCGCTGCCTGCCTGGATCGCATCCGTGAACGTGATCCGGAAGTGCAGGCCTGGGTGCATCTCGAACCCGCCTCGACATTGGAGCGAGCCCGCGCGATCGATCTGTCAAAGTCGGGAGGCCGCTTAGGCGGCCTGCCCATAGCCGTCAAGGATGTGATCGACACCGGCGACATGCCGACCCAGTACAACTCCCCGATCTATCGCGATTATCGCCCGCGCACCGATGCGGCTTGCGTCGCGCTCTCGCGCCGGGAAGGCGCTATCGTGCTCGGCAAGACCGTCACCACCGAGTTCGCCTCGCGCGTGCCCGGCCCCACCCGCAACCCACACAACCCCGGGCACACACCGGGCGGGTCTTCCAGCGGCTCGGCCGCGGCGGTTGCCGATTTTATGGTGCCGCTCGCCTTCGGTACCCAGACCGGCGGCTCGGTCATCCGGCCCTCGGCGTATTGTGGTGTCGTGGGGTACAAGCCGAGCTTCGGCACCATCAACTGCGCGGGGATGAAGCATCTCTCCGAATCACTGGATACCATCGGCGTCATCAGCCGTGCGGTGGCCGATTGCGCGTTGCTCGTGAACGCGATCTCCGGGCGCAGCTTGCCTGATTTCGCAGCGACGTCTTCGCCCGCGCCGCGCATTGGGCTTTGCCGGACCTCGCGCTGGAAGGATGCCTCGGCCGCCACTCACGCGATCATCGAGCATACCGCGTCGGTGCTGTCGAAACGAGGCGCGAGCGTGCGCGAGCTCGAGCTGCCGGCGGATTTCGACCGCCTCTATGACGACCAGCCGGTGATCTCGGGCGTGGAAGCGGCTTGCGGACTCGCGCCGGAATTTGCTGCACACCCCGAATTGTTGAGCGCGCACATGCGTAAGCAAATCGAAACGCACGCTGTCGTGCCGCGCAGCCAGTACGCCGAGGCCATGCGACACGCTCGCGCCTGCCGGGGTCGGTTCACGTCGCTCATGTCTGAGTCGGGCGTCGATGTCCTGTTGACACCGAGCGCACCCGACGAAGCCCCCAAAGGCATCGAGAGCACCGGCAACGCGCTCTTCAACCGCAACTGGACGCTGCTCGGCGCGCCGTGCGTGACTATCCCCTGCGGACGCGGCCCGCAGGGCCTGCCGCTCGGCGTGCAGATCGTCGGGCATTACGACGACGATGCGCGCGTGCTCCAGGCCGCGGAGTGGGTGCGATAGGCGTTGGCTTGAAGAAGTGACGGGGCTACCGCAAGAAGTGACCGGGCTAGCGCAAAGAGTGACGAGAAGAGGTGACGTACCTC
>JANNOC010000256.1:0-1531 GCA_031398865.1 Gemmatimonadota bacterium
ATCCGTGAGCTGAGCAGGGAAGAGTGCCTCCGGGTGCTGGCCGGAGCGAGGTTGGCAAGATTGGCTTGCGCACACGAGAATCAGCCCTACGTCGTCCCCGTCTACCTTGCCTACGATGAAGCGTCGGGGTTTCTTTACGGCTTTACGACTCCTGGCCAGAAAGTCGAGTGGATGCGAGTCAACCCGCTGGTCTGCGTCGAAGTAGACGAGGTCACAGCCTACGACCGGTGGGTGAGCGTCACCGCTCTCGGACGCTACGAGGAGTTGCCCGAAACTCCGGGGTGCGAGGAGCGGCTCCGAGCCTGGCAGGTCCTCAAGACACAACCCGTGTGGTGGGAGCCGGGCAGCACGGCCTGGGCGGCCCGCGCCCAAAGCGACGCCGCCGCGCCGTTCAGTCTTATCTACTACAGGATCCGGATCGAGCACGTGACGGGTCGTGAGGTCGCTGGGGCCGCCCCACCGAATGCGATCTCTTACGCCGAGACAGCGCCGCCCGCTGGCAGACTGGGCTGGCTGCGCAGGGCAGTATCACGCGGGTTCCGTGGCAAGTCAGTGCGCCCCAAAACGTGACCATCAAAGCGGCCTCCATCACAGGTGCTCCCCCAGCATGTGCTCCGATCCCGCTAAGCAGCGCAACGAGGAAGATTGAAGTTCCAACCACAACGAGACCAGCGTAGTTGTTGGCACGTCGAGATCGGTCAACTGGGGCAACACTGCGCCGAGCGCGAAAGTCCCTGCTGCATTAAGAGCAGCCCACACCAGGAGCCTCCGATGCCCGAGATGATGAAGTGTTTCGTGATGCACGGCATCGGCAAGGTCGGCGTGATGGATAAGCCCGTCCCACGCCCGGGACCGAGCGACGCCATCATCCGCACGACAACCGCGCTCATATGCACCTCCGACACCCACACCGTGGCGGGTGCAATCGGCGACCGCCAGGGCCTGACGCTCGGGCACGAGTCCGTCGGCGTGATCCACGAGCTGGGCGAACTCGCGGCCGCCAGTGGCCTGTTCAAGGTCGGCCAGCGTGTTGCGGTCAGCGCCATCACACCGTGCTACGCGTGCGACAATTGCCAGCGGGGCTATCCAAGCCAGTGCGGCGGGATGCTCGGCGGGTGGAAGTTCGCCAACCTCAAGGATGGCAGCTTTGCCGAGTACTTTCATGTCAACAACGCCGTGGCCAACCTCGCGCCCATTCCCGACGGCCTCACCGACGAGCAGGCCGCGTACTGCTGTGACATGCTCTCCACCGGGTTCGTTGCAGCCGAGTTTGCGAACATTCCCATCGGCGGCACCGTGGCCGTGTTCTCGCAAGGGCCAGTGGGTTTGATGGCGACCGTTGGTGCTCGCCTGCGTGGAGCGGGGCTGGTCATTGGGGTTGAGTGCATGCCAAACCGCATCGCGCTGGCGATGAAGTATGGCTGCGACGTGGTCGTGGACTTCACCAAGGAGGACTCTGTCGAGGCGATCATGAAACTCACGGGCGGCAAGGGCGTGGATTCGTCGATCGAGGCCCTGGGCTCGGCGCAAA
>JANNOC010000276.1:0-7922 GCA_031398865.1 Gemmatimonadota bacterium
GGCTTCGCACATCGCTTACAACCCGATCCCGTTCCGCGGCCCCGCGTTTGTCCTGCGACGCTCTTGCGTTCCCCGCGCGAAACGCCAATCCTGTTCCCAGGGCGGGTCCCTCCGCGGTTGCCGTATCGCCCCCGCCCGACAGGAGGCGCAATGCCGTCGCGTCATATCGAGTTCGTCCTGCTCGAATCCACACGCGGACACTGGAACCTCCCCGTGGGCCTCGCGCTCAGCGTTGTTGCGCACGTGGCCATCATCACGGCGGCAGTGCAAGCCACCACACGTGGTCCCGGTAGCGAGTTGGAAGCCCCGACCGAGTCCGTCCGCTATCTGATTCCCTTCGACAAGATTCTCCGCGCACCGGTAACCCCATCGTTGGAGCCACACATCGCTCTCACCTGGGGCGAGGGTGATGGCACGGGCGGGGGGAATGCCGCGGAACTGAGCCGGGTGCTCGATCGGACGGCGAAGCCTGAGGCCGACGCGGCGGGACGTGGCCGGGACACAGGCGGCGAGCAACTCGTGCTTCCCGTCATCGCGAACCTGCTGCACGGCGACACGATCCGCAGTGAGCTGGAGGTGGACTCCACGGTCGAGCGCACCGCCGAGAGCGCGGCGCCCGCCTATCCCGCGGACCTGCTCGCGCAGAACGTGGAAGGAGAAGTGCGCGTGCAATTCGTGGTGGATACGAGTGGCCGCGTGGATCCCGCGTCCTTTCGTATCGTGGCATCGAGCCACTACGCCTTCGCGGATGCGGTCCGGGTGGCACTCCCCGGGATGAAATTTCGCCCGGCGAAGATGCGCGAACGCGCGGTGCCTCAACTTGTCGAGCAGCCGTTCAGCTTCCGCATTGCGAAGCCTGACGAGCAATCCGCGGGTCAGGGCCGCGCGCCCGCGGTGCCGTCCCCTCCTGCAGGCAGTCCCTGAGCGTTCCTAGCGCCGGTGTTTGCGCAGGAAGTCATCCACGGACGCGGGGAGGAACATGTTGTCCGCGATCCCCGCGATCTCCTCCGCTTCCTGCCACGCCAGCTCGAGCACGGCGAGCTCGCCTTCGAGCGCGCACCGTTCGCTTTCCTCGTGCGCGGCCATTTCCAGCGCGAGCCGCGCCGGCTCGGGGAGCTTCGCGATCACCGGCGCGGACGGCCGTCGCCCGGTAAACGTCCCGCGCGCGGCTGAGGCAGCGCGCGCGAAGTACTGCGACGGGTTGCCTTCGCGCTCGAGGATGCCGACCGCGTCTCGAACGATCCCGTTGCTCCCACCGAATCGATTCAGCTGCGGAAGCAGTCGCCCGATCGCGTGCACGCCACGCTCTCCGGTGAAGCGCACAATCTGCTTCTTGTGCGGGACACCGAGCGTCCATCCGTTGTCGCCTTCAGGAAGCAGCTGCAGGTGACGGAGGTGCTTTCTGCGGACGGTGAGCGTACCCGCGCTGGCGTCTTCGAAACGCGCGATCACCGTTCGCGGCGACCCGTTCACGATGACGCTCCCGAGCTGATACAGGGAATACCCGAAGCCGGAGACGCCGATACCGACCGCGGCGCCACCCGCGGCGACGGCGCCGAGCGCGGCCAGTCCGAATCCGACCTTGATGAAGGTCGCACGCCGGCGTCTCCCGAACTGGTCGCCATATCGCCACGCCGCGAATTCCGGGCGCTGCGGCTGGCCGATACGCACGAGCTCCAAGCCGCTGGGAAGCCGCGCGAGCCCCACCTGATCGGTCGAGACGCGCAATCGGGTGTCACGAAAGAGGCGCTCGCACTCTTCGATGGCCTCCCATCTCTCTTCGACAGGCGTGAGGTTCCATTGCAGGCATTTCCTGCACACCACCCACAGCCGCCCGCGCTCGCCATCGAACGCCAGGCGCTGGCCGACTGGGAAATGCTCGATGGTTTCGTTGGCGCCGAGGGTCCCGTGGCAGAAGATGCAGGTGGTGAACATGCGTGAACTACGGGGCATCGTGCCCGCTTGTTGCAGAGGTCTCTCTCCGAACGGGGCTCGACCCCCGTACACCGCTTCAAACCCCTTCGCGGAAAGGGTTGTCCAACCCCAGAACCCCTCCCCTGGAGCATTCATGCGAATTCCCGCCCTGGCCCCCGCGCTCGTGCTCGGCTTGCTCGGCTCTCCTTCCGTCGCGCTGGCGCAGTACGGCGATGACCACTATTCCGAGCCGCGCACCGCCACCCTGCAGGCGGCCGGCGCGAAGCTCCTCGTGGTCGAAGCACGCTCGGGAAACCTGCGCATCGAGAGTCACTCATCGAACAGCGAGGTGCGCATCACGGGCACGGCGGGCGCATCCCGGAAAAGCGATCTCAAGGACATCAAGTTGATGACGACGCGCAACGGCGATGAGCTCCGTATCGTCGTTGACATTCCTGACCATTACGGCTGGGGCGACAACTATCGCGGCCTGGATCTCGTGATTCTCGTTCCGAAGACGCTCGCGCTCGACGTGGATGACGGCAGTGGCGGCATTCAGATCCACGACGTCGGAAGCATCGAGGTGCACGACGGGTCCGGCGAGCTGCACATTCGTGGCGTGCAGGGCAACGTCAGGATCCGCGACGGCTCCGGCGAGATTCAGGTGACGAACGTGTCCGGCGACCTGATCGTGGACGAGGACGGCTCCGGTGAAATCGTCGCGCGGGACATTCGCGGTAACTTTCACGTCGAGAGCGACGGCTCGGGCTCCATTCGCGCCACCGATATCGGCGGCAGCTTCATCGTGGATCGTGCCGGAAGTGGTGGTATCGAGCATGACGGCGTGAAGGGCACCGTCAGCGTTCCCGAGGATCGCAGAGCCTCCCGGAGGAAGCGCAGTTAGTGGCGGGTAGTTCTTCGGGGAGCGGGAGGAACGACGAGGCGTCAGTTGATATCTTGTCGTTCCCCCTCCCCGCTGTCACAGCCTTTTGCTAGCCCGCTGTTATCTTTCCGCAGCGCGGCTCCTGGCGCGCGCCTCAACGCTTTTGCCCCCCCGCGCGTACAGCCATGGTGCGGTCCCCGAGCATCCTTCTCGTCGTCGTTCTGGCCCTCGCCACCTCGGCGGGTCGTTCGCATGCGCAGAGCGCCGACACCCTCGCGCTGTCTCTGTCTGACGCTGTGGCCCATGCACTGCGCGTCTCTGATGAGGTCCGCCGCGCTGCCGCCGACGTCGCCGTGGCGGACGCGCAAACCGATGCCGCACGCGCGGGCGGACTCCCGCAGCTTCGCCTGAACGGCTCGTACACCCGCGTGTTCGAGAACGCGCGCGGCCAGGCTGTCGGCCAGATCTTCAACCAGCCCAACACCTACAACGTCAACGCGAATCTGTCGCAGTCGCTCTTCCAGGGCGGGCGTATCATCGCGGGCTATCGTGCCGCCCGCGCGGTGCGGGCGTCGGTACGCCTCAACGCGCAGGAGGCAAGGACGCAGCTCACGCTGGACGTCCTGCGCGCCTATCTCGACGCCGCGTTCGCGAGCCGCGTGGCGGAGATCCGCAGCGGCAGCGTTAGGCTCGCCAGCGAGCGCCTGGGGCAGACGGAGCGCTTGCAGGCCGCGGGTCGCCTGGCGCGCTACGACGTGCTGCGTGCACGAGTGGAGCGTGCCAACCTCGAGCCGCTCGTCATTGCCGCGGAGGCGGACCGCGATCTGGCGCTGCTGGAGCTGCGGCGGCTCCTCAACGTTCCGTCCGCGCGACCGGTTCGCCTCTCGACGCCCATAACACTCGAGACCGTGGCGCACCTTGTGGTGCTGGCCGCGAGCGACACCGTCGCGTCCGCCGACCGGGCATCTGTGCGCTCCGCGGAGCTCGTCGCCCGCGCGCGCCGATTCGGCGTCTCCGCGGCGCGAGCGGAATTTCTGCCCACTGTGTCCGTCTTCTTCCAGTCCGGATATCAGGCCTTCCCGGTCTCCGGATTCCCGTCGGCGCGTGGCGCGCTCGAGGTGGTGGACTGCGCGCCCGGCGGTCCGCCGCAGCAGGTGTGCCGCCGGCAGAATGGCGGTTTCTTCAGTGATCGACTGCTGGGTGTGGCGATCGGCTGGCCAATCTTCGATGGGTTGCGCGCCAAGGCGAATGTGGATCTCGCGAAGGCACAGGCGCGCCTCGCCGATCTCGCGCTCGCGCTGGAACGCGAGACCGTCGAGGCGGAAGCGGCGCAGGCGCGCGTGGACGTCGCGCGCGCGGCGGCACTGTATGCGGCGCGACGGCAAACGGTGGAGGAGGCGGACGAAACCTTCCGGCTCGCCTCGCTGCGCTATACCCGCGGCATCGGGACCACGCTGGAAGTGTCGGATGCACAGCAGGCCATGCTGGTCGCGCAGACGGACGAAGCGCGCGCGGCGTTCGACGTCTACTTCGCGGCGGCGATGTTGGCGCGCGCGACCGGTCGCCCGATTCCGGTGTTGCACAGCGACGACAAACCGCGCGTGGCACCGATGAGCACAACGGGCACCCGCGAATGACGCACCCATCCTGTCTGCTGGCGCTGGCGCTCGTCGCCCTCGGCGCATCAGGCTGCGGCAAGGGCGACGCCGAACCGGCGTCCAGCGCGCCGGCCGGCGGGAGCGCCTCGTCCGGCGCAATCGCGTCCGGAGGAGCGGGCGGTGCCTCGGACGCACGTGGCGGCTGCGGCCCCACCCTTATTCTGTCCGAGAGCGACGTCGCCGCGGCGCGGCGCGACACCCTGGAGGAGAGCGTTCCGCTCACCGGCGACCTCCGGCCCATCGAGACGGTGGAGGTCCGAGCGCGGATCGAAGGGGATCTCGTCGGCCTGTACGTGCGGGAAGGGGAACGCGTGCGCGAAGGGCAATTGCTCGCGCGCTTCGAAGCGAGCGAGGAGATCAGCGATCGCGAGAGCGCGCTCGCCTCGCGGGCGTCCGCCACCAGCGCACTCTCCACCGCGCAGTGGAACCTCGAGCAGTCCAGCGAGCTGTTCAGGGCGGGTGCAATTCCGGAACAGGACCTCAAGGCCGCGCAGCAGTCAGTGATCGCCGCACGCGCGCTTGTGGCCGCGGCAGACGCGCAGGTGCGTGCCTCCGCCCAGCTGGTCGGCGACACACGGGTGCTGTCGCCGATGAATGGCATCGTGGAGAAACGGTTGGTCGACAACGGAGAGCGCATCGCGCGCGGCGCGCCGATCCTCACGCTGGTGCGCACCGATGTCCTCGAGCTCGCGGCATCCGTCCCGGCTCGCAGCGCCGACGCCGTGCGCGTTGGGCAAACCGTGCGCTTCGAGGCGGGTGGTCGGGATTTCACCGGACGCGTGGTGCGCGCGAGCCCGACGATTGACCCCGCGACGCGCGCGATCACGGTGTACGTCCAGGTCCCGAACCCGAATGGCGCGCTCCGCGGCGGGAGCTTCGCGACCGGCCGTGTCATTGGACGCAGCATTCCTGGCGCGCTGGTCGTCCCCTCGCCGGCGATTCGCGCGGGCGTGCCGGGCTCGCCGCCCTTTGTCTACCGGCTCGAAGGTGACCGCCTCGCACAGACGCCGGTGCGCGTCGGCGTGGTGGACCAAGCCGCCGGTGTCACGGAAGTGCTGGAGGGACTCGCGGACGGTGATCGCGTCATCATCGGCAACGTGGGAACCTTGGGACGCGGCATGAAGGTACAGATCATTCAGCGCGACGCGCGGGGCGCGGCTCGTTAGGTAGTCCCGTCCAGCTTTCGGAGAGCATCCGGCATGTTTCTGTCCGACATCTCGATCAAGCGTCCCGTCTTTGCCACCATGATGATGGTGACGCTCGTCGTGCTTGGCGTCGTGAGCTACAAGCGTCTCGCCATCGACGAGTATCCGGACGTCACCTACCCGGTCGTGGTGGTGCAAACGACGTATCCGGGTGCGTCGCCCGAGGTGATGGAACGCGAGGTGTCGCGGCCGATCGAGGAGGCGCTCAACACGGTGCAGGGGCTGCGCGAGGTGACCTCGACGTCGTTCGAAGGCAGCTCGCTGGTTCGCGTTCTGCTGAACCTCGATACCAGAGTCACTGACGCGCAGCAGGACATTCAGGCCAAGGTTGCGCGCATCCGGCGTCAGCTCCCGCTTGGGATCGAGGATCCCGTCATCGTGCGCTTCGACCCGAACGAGCGCCCGATCATGTCCGTCGCTATCCAGAGCACGGAGCGTCCCATTCGCGAGCTCACCGATCTGGCCGATGAGATCGTGGCGACGCGGCTCGAAGCGATTCCCGGCGTCGGCGGCGTCAACGTCGTGGGGGGGCTCGATCGCCAGATCCGCATCGAGCTCGATCCCGTGGCCATGCGTTCGTATTCGGTGAGCCCCGCGCAGGTCGTGCTCGCGCTGCAGCGGGAGAATCAGGAAGTGCCGGCCGGGCGCGTGCTGCAGGGCGAGATCGAACGTCTGATTCGCGTCACCGGGCGCATCGTGGATCCCGCGGCGTTCCGCGACATCGTCGTAAGCGTCCGGCAGGGCGTGCCCGTTCGCCTCGGCGACGTCGCGACGGTCGTTGATGGCACGGCGGACGCACGCAGCGCGGCGCGCATGAACGGTGCTCCCGCCGTGTCCCTGGACGTGCTCAAGATCTCCGGATCCAACACGGTCGAGGTGGCCGACGCCGTTCGCGCCACGCTCGCGGAGCTCGGCCGACAGGTGCCAGCGGACGTCGAGATGGCGGTGATCCGCGACGACTCGCGTCGCATTCGCGAATCGCTGCACGATGTCGAGCTCACCATCCTGCTCGGCGCCGTCCTGACGATTGCAATCATCTATCTCTTCCTCAACTCGTGGCGCTCCACCGTGATCACGGGGCTCACACTGCCCGTGAGCATCATTTCGGCGTTCTTCATCATGTGGGTGTTCAACTTCTCCGTGAACACCATGACGCTACTCGCGCTGTCGCTCGCGATCGGGCTGCTCATTGACGACGCGATCGTGGTGCGCGAGAACATCGTCCGGCACATCGAGATGGGGAAGGATCACCACCGCGCCGCGAAGGAAGGGACCGACGAGATCGGACTCGCGGTCGTGTCCACCACCCTCGCTGTGATCGCGGTGTTCGTTCCCGTCGCATTCATGGGCGGAATGATTGGCCGCATCTTCTTCCAGTTCGGCGTGACGGTCGCGTTCGCCGTGCTGGTGTCGCTCTTCGTGTCATTCACGCTGGATCCGATGCTCTCGAGCATCTGGCACGATCCCGAGGCGGAAGGACAGGCCAACGGGAAGACACACCGCAATCCGATTCGCCGCGTCGCGTTCGCCTTCAACAACGCGTTCGAGCGAGTGGCCGACCGGTATCCCGGATGGCTGCGCTGGGGGCTGCTGCATCGCGGCGTCGTCCTTGCCGGCGCGCTGGTCTCCGTCGTCATCGCGTTCGCGATTCTGCCGCGACTCGGCTTCACCTGGATGCCGGACGTGGACACCGCGGAGTTCAACATCGGCTTTCGCGCGCCGCCTGGATCGAGTCTGACCTACACCCTGGGGAAGGCAGAAAGAATCGCGGAAACGATGCGCGCGCGTCCGGACGTGCTGTATACCTACACCACTATCGGCGGCGGCTTCCGCGGCTCTCCCAGCAATGGGTCCGTCTTCGTGAAGCTGGTGAAGAGCGGGGAGCGCTCGCAGTCCTTGCAGGAGATCACGACCGAGATCCGCGCGCAGCTGCGGCAGCTGCCTGGCGTTCGCGCGAACGTTCAGCCGTCGCGCTCTATCTTCGGAGGCTTTCGGAGTCCGATCAGCGTTAACGTGCAGGGGCCCGAGGAGTCGCGTCTCCGCATCGCGGCGCAGCGGGTGCTCGAGGTGATGCAGGGCGTGCCCGGCATCGCGGAACCGCAGTCGAGCGACGAGGGCGAGATTCCGCAGCTCGACGTCGGCGTGGATCGGCAGCAGGCGTGGGCGGCCGGGCTCGGCATCGGCAGCATCGCGGCCACTCTGCAGCCCCTTTTTTCCGGGCAACGCGCCACGCGCTGGGAGGACGCCCAGGGCTATTCTCAC
>JANNOC010000290.1:0-5254 GCA_031398865.1 Gemmatimonadota bacterium
ATGCCCGTCCATGCCGTACGCGACGAGCGATTGCGCGTGCATCGCGCTCTGCATGTCCCAGCTCTCGTGATAGCCGTTGTCGAACGACTGGAAATCCACGTACTGCGCATCGGGCAACGGCTCGCACAGGCGCGCCAGCTCACTGACTCGCACACCGCTCCATTCCGCGCGCGCGGTCCATCCTTCCACGCAGTAGTGATTCACGCGCTGCGTGACGCGTGGCAGCTTCGTCAGCTCATCGAGCGAAAGGCGAAGTGGGCGCCGCACCGCGCCAGACACGTCCAGCGTCCACGGGCCGCGCGCCGCGGAGTCCCAGATGGGAACCGTGTCGGAGATGAAATACTTCGGGAAGCTTTTCCCGGCGAGCTTCGCTGCGTCGGGGACGTGATCCCGCGCGCGATGACGGAACAGAAAGCGCTCCACGCTCTCGTTCCTCGCCTCCGCCAGGCGCAGAGTGGACTCGGCGCTCTTGGGGCCACGCGAGTCGCAGGCCGCGAGGATCGAAGCGGTGAGTCCACTTCCGCCCAGTGCGAAGAATTGGCGGCGATCCATGCTCATGTGGGTGTCGTCTCCCGGGGGGTATCGCGCTTGTCCCATCCGAAGAGGTGATAGAACGGGCGCGCGTTCCGCGCCTCCGGTGACTTGGCGTAGTTGTACCAACCCGTAATCATCGCACGCATCGCATACGGGTCCACGGCGATGACCATGAACACGTGCACCACCGCGAGAAAAATCAGCAGCCACGTGGCGAGGAAGTGCCAGTACCGCGCCCACACATAACCGCCCATCAACGCCGTGAGCCAGCCCAGCTGCACGGGCTTCCAGATGGCGAGACCGCTCAGCACCAGCACGATGCCCAGCATCGGCATGAGGAAATAGGCGGTCTTCTGCAGGACGTTGTGCTTCCCCTGTCGCGGGTGATCACGCCGCGCGAAGGTATAGAACTTCACCATCTCCCAGCTGTCGCGAAGGTCGCCGCGTCGTGGTACGAGGTCTCGCCACTCGCCGTGCAGGTAGATGAAGGCCAGGTAAATGAAGCCGTTCGCAACGAGTATCCACATCATGGCGAAATGCCAGTTGCGCGCGCCGGCGAGCCACCCACCAAATCGCATCCACTCCGGGATGGGAATGCCGCCCTCGGGATAGCAACAGAAGCTTTCCCCTTTTCGTGCGAAACGCGGGTACGCAGAGAAGATCTGCAGCCCGCTGCCGATCATGATCGGCAGGGCGATGACGTTCACCCAGTGCGTGAGCCTGACGACCCAGTGATTGCGCTTCGAGACGGTCGGCGGATGCTGCTCACGTTCCGGTTTGCCCGTCATGCCCGTGTCCGGAGGTGTGGCTGGCGTCATCGGTCGTTCTGGTGAGAGTGCGACACGCCCGTCCCTCAGTTCCGCCGCGTGCCGGCCACCGTGGTGGACCCCGCGATCCGGTGTGCCAAGGAGAGGCTGCGAAACGACGTACTTGCCGTCCAGCGCCTCAGGAACGTGGGGTCGCGGTCTGTGTGGTGGAGCCCTTGAACATCGGCAGGAATCTGCCGTATCCCTCTGCCGCCAGGCGCTCGGCCGGAATGAAGCGCAGTGCCGCCGAATTGATGCAGTAACGCAGTCCCGCCGGACGCGGTCCGTCGTTGAACAGATGCCCGAGATGGGAATTTGCAACCGTCGAGCGCACTTCGGTCCGCGCCATGCCCAGCGTGCGATCCGTCTTCGTCTTCACGTTGGCCGCCTCGAGCGGGCGCGTAAAGCTCGGCCATCCCGTGCCCGACTCGAACTTGTCGAGGGAGCTGAACAGCGGCTCGCCGGAGACGACGTCCACGTAGATGCCTGCCTGATGATTGTCCCAGAACTCGTTCCGATAGGGAGCCTCGGTCGCGTCATGCTGCGTCACCTGATACTGCGTTTTCGTCAACTTCCGGCGAATCTCCGCGTCGCTGGGCCGCGTGTACCGCGGTGCCGCTTTCGACGGGGCCGCCTGTGGGGCGCGCGCTGGCTGCGCGCTCGCGCCTTGCGCATCCGCGTTGGAAAGCGGGGCGAGCGCGAACAGCGTCATGAGACCGAGCATGCCACTGACCAGACCGCGGGTACGTGTCGTCTGCTCGAACATGGGTGCGATACCTGGCTGAAGAGTTGGCGCCTGCCAAGGGCAGGAGCGCTGACAGCTGACATATCCGCCACATGCCCCAGGAGTTCCCAATCGTCAGCCGGCTCGGAGGCGCAGCGTGGTTCCCCAGGGATCGTCCGCGAGCCGGTCACGACCCACGGATTCGGCGACATGGCCAGCGGCGGTGAGGCTGCGCGCAGCGGCTTCGACATCGTCGTGTCGCGGCAGCACGATCTCCCACTCCAGCAGTCGCGCGTCGCCCTTGTCAGGACGCGTGGCACCTGCCGCCCAGATGTTGGTACCGAGGTGGTGATGATAGCCTCCGGCAGACAGGAACAACGCGCCGGGGTAGCTCCACACCACCTTGTCGAAGCCGAGCGCGGCGTGAAAGAATGCCGACGCCGTGTCGAGGTCGCCCACGTGCAGGTGCACGTGCCCGATCGTGGTTCCGGAAGGCATCCCGGTCCACGCCGCACCGCTGGCGGCCTGCACGAGGCTCTCCGCATCCAATGGTTCCGTCGCCATCAACAGTTCGCGTCCGTTGTGCCGCCACGCGCTCCTCGGCCGGTCCGCATACACCTCGATGCCGAGCCCGTCCGGATCGGTGAGATAGATGGCTTCGCTGACGAGGTGATCCGACATCCCGGCCCTCACACCGAGGGCGCCGAGATGTGCGATGAAACGCCCGAGCGACCCGCGGTCCGGGAGCAGGATGGCGAAGTGGTAGAGCCCGAGGCGTCCCCTCCGTGGTACGGGACGCGCATTCGCATGCTGCGTCAGCTGTACCAGGACCGTGTCCTCACCGCGGGCACCGAGAGTTGCCGCACCCTCCTCACGGTGCAGCATGCGGAATCCCAGTACCTGCTGGTAGTACTCGAGCGACCGTGACACATCGGCGATCTGCAGCGTCACGCCGCCGAGGCGCGTCGCGCTCGGCAAACGGTAGCCGGGAGCAGCGATGCCGAAGAGCACCGGGTCGTCAGTCGACGTGGCAGGCGGTGAGTCCGCGCGATGATTCATGATGGGTCTACCCCGATGAGGGTCATTCTCGATTGCGGCTGCTCCACCCGAGCTCGGCGCCGAGATACAGGTTGCGTCCGGGCGCAGGCTCGAGCACGCGTCCATTCGCTCCGTTGATCGTCACGGAGCCGACGTACAACCTGTCGCCGACATTGTTCAGACCGACAAACGGCGAGACATCCAGTGCCGCGAGGGCACCGCGCCAGACGAACCGCGCATTCGTCACACCGGCGCCCCATCCTCGCACCTGGAGCGTGTTGCGATCGTCGGCGAACACCGACGAGCTGAGCGTCTGTTCCAACTCGAACGTTGCTCTCTCGAATGGACCGGCTCGAAGAACAAGACGCGTGAAGTGGCGCGGAATCCCCGCGAGCCGTCGTCCATCCAGCGTATCGGTCGCGGTACCGCTCCGCAGGCGATACTGTGTGAACTCGTAGGCGGCGAACGTGTATGCCGCCGTCAGCGCGAGGCCGCTTACCGGGTGGAGCATCACTCCCAGCTCGACACCGTCCTGCTGGGTGCGGCCGGCGTTCTGGAAGTAGGCGCGTCCACCGATTTCCTGAAACGGAACGATCGCGTCCTGGACGCGTGAGCGGAACACGCTCACGTCGTACGCCACCCGTGCGGTGAGAGTGCCTCGCGCACCGATTTCCATGGTGACGGCGCGTTGCGGTCCGATCTCGTTGTTGAACCCACCACTGTCCCCCGGGCGGTTCGCCAGCTCCGTGGTGGTCGGTGTCTCGAACGCCGTACCGACGCTCACATACGGGGTCAGTTGCGCCCCGGCGGCGACGCTTACCCCTGCCTGCGCGCTCCACGCCGACATGCGCCGCCGTCCGCTCTGGTCGGCGCCGTCTCCCGTGTGTCTGTCGCGCACCGTGAAGAGGATGTGGTCGTAGCGTCCGCTTCCTTGCACCGTGAGTGCATCGAACGGCATCCATTTGAGCTGCACGGAGGGCGCGACCTGGCTCACCGTCTCGATCTGGTCCAGCTCGATGCTGTCGGTCGGCACCCCTCCAACCGCGCGGCGATTGCGCCGCGTATCGCGCATCCGCTGCAGATCCAGCCCGCCGGCGAGGCGTGGCGCGCGCACGCCACTGCCTAACGAGCGAGACGCATCCAGCCGAATGCCCGCGGCGCCGCGATCGAGGTCGACGTACGTGCCCGTGGCGAGCGGGTTTTCCAGGTCACGCACCAACCCGTATGCCGAGGCGGACTGCACACCGCCGCGTGCGTCCGTATGCCGGAGCGTGAGCGCTACCTGCTGCTGCCGCACTGCTTTGTCTGCCTGCCGCAGAATGTTGTTCGCCGCAGCGGAATCGCGCCGGGCCGCGTACTCGGCGCGGGTGAGGGCGCCCGGATTCTCAGCGCGCGGGTTGTCCGCGAGCGCCACGCGCAGCGTCGTCGTCGTTCGCGACGCCGACCAGGTCGCAATCGCCGAGAGCTGACGAAAGTCAGCCGCGCTGTGCTGCCGGAAGCCGTCGCTGGTCGAGCGCGATAGCGCGAGCACGCCACCGAGGCGTTCGCCGTGCGCCGACGTCCGGCTGAGCCACTTGCTCGCCCCGAACGATCCTCCCTGGATCCGCAGTCGCTGAACCAGCGCCGCTGTGCTGTCCGGCGGCTCGGATTCCAACGCCACCACGCCGCCCGAGCCGTTGCCGTACAGCGCCGACGAGCCCCCGCGCAGCACTTCGATGCGCTCGATCGTCCCCAGCTCGACATTGGTCAGCTGGCTCTGGCCATCCGGGAGCGTCTGCGGGATTCCATCGAGGAGCACAGTGACCCCACGGACGCCAAAGTTGGCGCGGCTCCCGAAACCGCGAATGGACAGGCGCTGATCCAGCGACGGATTCGAGCGGTTGGTAGCGTACACGCCGGGCATCGCCGCGAGCGACTCGTCGAGCCCGAGCGTCGCCAGACCTCCGCGCAACTGGGCAGTCGTCACCACACCGACGGCCATCGGCAGCGTGCGCAATGTGTCAAGGGTCCGACCGACTGATACCACTATCGCGGGAAGCTGCTGCGCCCGCGCGCACGGGATCGAATCCCGAGGCGGAGTCGCCGCCCGCGCGCTGTCACATGCGATCGCGTGGCGGTGCGACGCATCCAATGCCGGACGTTGCGCGATCAG
>JANNOC010000292.1:0-5065 GCA_031398865.1 Gemmatimonadota bacterium
CACCGGCGCGAAGCCATCCTTCCCACACGCCGTCGTGATGGTGAAGGCCGGTGCCATGCACCTGATGCGCCGTGGCCAACCGCGACGCACCGGCCGCGAGTTCGCGTTGGAGCGTGGCCCAGCGCGCCATGACGTCGCGGACCGGCTCATCGCTCGCGGTCCCGAAGCTTCCTGCCTGACGCGTGGTGGTGAAAGCGCGAACTCCGATCGCCGCCAATTCCTCGATGGGCTCAGAGGGAAGCCCGACAGTCACACGCGGCGTTCCTCGTTCCGCACGATGTTCGCACCAAGGGCACGCAACCGATCGTCAATGCGCTCGTACCCGCGATCGATCTGCCCGACGTTGTTGATGGTGCTTTGACCACGGGCGCACAGTGCCGCGAGAACCATGGCCATGCCCGCGCGAATGTCCGGCGACTCCACGGTCGCACCGCGCAATTGCGTTGGGCCGGACACCAGCGCCCGGTGGGGATCGCACAGCACGATCCGGGCACCCATGCCGATGAGCTTGTCCACGAAAAAGAGGCGCGACTCGAACATCTTTTCGTGCATGAGGATGAGGCCGTCACACTGCGTCGCCGTCACGATCGCGATGGACATCACGTCCGCCGGGAACGCGGGCCACGGCTGATCCTCCAGCTTCGGCACGTGTCCGCCGAGATCGCTCTGGATGCGACGCGTCTGTTCCGCGGGAACGATCAGGTCGGCGCCATCCACCTCGCACACGATGCCCAGCCGCTCGAAGCCCATGCGGGTGGAGCGCAGATGCTCGACGCCGGCCTGCTCGATGCGCAGCGTGGACTGCGTAACGGCCGCGAGCCCGATGAAGGAGCCGACTTCGATGTGATCCGGGCCGATGCGGTGTGTCGCGCCGCTCAGCGAAGTGGCGCCGCGCACCGTGATCGTATTGGTCCCGATGCCTTCGATGGAGGCGCCGAGTGCCACGAGAAAGTGCGCGAGGTCCTGCACGTGTGGCTCGCTCGCCGCGTTGCGCAGAATGGTCGTGCCGGTGGCCGCGACGGCCGCCACCATGGCGTTCTCCGTGGCAGTCACGCTGGGCTCGTCGAGGAAGACGTCGGCACCGCGCAGGCGAGAGGCCTTCAGCGTGAATGAATCGCCCACCTCCACCGTCACCCCGAGCTGCTCCAGCGCCAGGAAGTGCGTGTCCACGCGGCGCCGTCCAATCACGTCGCCGCCCGGCGGCGGCAGCTGAACCTCCCCGCAACGCGCGAGCAGGGGCGCCGCGAGCAGAATGGAGGCGCGGATGCGCGCGCACAGGGCAGGGTCGAGATCGCGGGCACGCAGACTCTTGGCGTGAATGGTGAGCGTGTTGCGCTCCGTCCACTCGACGGACGCGCCCACCGACGCGATCAGCTCGACCAGCGTTTCGATGTCCCGGATGCGCGGCACATTCTCGAGCGTGACGGGATGCTCGGAAAGCAGCGCGGCGGCCACGATGGGGAGAGCCGCATTCTTGTTACCCGATGGCCGGATGGAGCCCGAGAGCCGGTTCCCGCCTTCAACGATGAATTGCACGATGCGCCGGTGAGAGGAAGGCCGAAGAATGTCCCGCGCGATGCGACAGCGTCAAGCGTGGTGATTGACATGCTTTCGCCTGCGGGATACGGTTTGGCGAGCCGCCGTCCCCCAGCGCCGTCATGCAATTACTCGTCGCCGTCATCAATCACGAAGAGGAAGTGGACGACGTCCTGGCGGGCTTCGTCGAATTGGGCATCACGGGTGCGACTTTGATCGAGAGCAAAGGAATGGGCCGGGTCCTGAGCCGGGAGGTGCCGATTTTCGCCGGGCTGGGAACACTCGCCGCCCGTTCGCGCGCGGCCAATCGTACGCTGTTCTGCGTCGCCGACGACGCGAAGATCGCGCAGGCCATCACACTTATCCAGGACGTCTGCGGTGGGATGGAGCAGCCGGGCGCAGGCATCGTGTTCACGATCCCGCTAGGGCGCGTCATTGGCCTGTCGGGTGAGTTGGAAGCGTGAGCGCTTGGGCACGCCGCCAACGCTGGCTGGCCTTGCACTTGCACACGCGTGGGTCCGTGGCCGCGCGCCGCTGGGCGACCGGGGCGCGTGTGCGTCCTCCCGAACTACCGATCGCATGACACTGTCGCTCGCCGACGCCGGACTGTTGTTGCTGCAGGCAGCAACCCTGCCAGACACCATCGTCACCAGGCAGGTGGCGGAGGATCCGACGCTGTGGAGCCAGGTCGCGAGCGTCGCGAGTGGGGTCGTTTCCATCACGCTCGTGGTGCTCACCGTTGCGCTGGTGCCTGCCGCGTGGAATTTCCGCAGAAGCTACAAGCGCATCAACGAGCTGCTGGACAAGGTGTATGGTGATGTGCATCCGATCATGCGGCATGCGCACACCATCTCCGACAACGTAGATTACATCACGACGTCCATCCGCGTGGATGTGCAGCAGGTGAATCAGACCATCGCGACCGCGAACGAGCGCCTCATGGACGCGGTGCGAGTGACGGAGCAGCGCCTGCAGGATTTCAATGCGTTGCTGCAGGTGGTGCAGCAGGAAGCGGAGGATGTCTTCGTGTCGACGGCGTCCACGCTGCATGGCGTGCGCTCCGGCGCGGTGAACTTTCAGCGCGCCGCGGCGGCACCGCCGCCGGAGACGACGCTGGTTGTGATCGAGTCGGCGGCGCTCGAGGAGGAGCTGGACGACGCCGACATCCTGGACGATTTGGACGATGCATTCGACGAGGGGGAGAGCTTCGATGGGGACGACAGTGAAATCGGGACCGACGGCCGGGACGAAGAGAAGCCGCGCATCCGCCCGCGCCGCTGAAGAGCAGCGCGAGAGCACGACCGACGAGCCGCTCGACCTGTTGACGGCCGCGCTCATCGGCCTGGCGATCGGCGCGGGCGCGACGCTGATGCTGCGCCGCGGGCCTGGGGGACGACGTCCGATCGCACCCGTGATGCGCGCGATGGGCCACGGCGCGAAGTGGGCCGGTGAGCATGGACTGGAAGGCGCCAAGTGGGCGGGTGCACGCGGCGCGCGCGGCGCGCGATGGGCAGCCGATCGCGGCGAAGAATTGTGGGATCGCGTGCCGCGCGAAGAGATCGCGGAAAAGATGCACGATTACGTCGAGACCGCGCGCGACGCGATTGACGAGGTGGTCGCGTCGGAGCTGAACGACCTGCGAAAGTCGATTCGCCGGCAACGCAAGCGCATCGGCATCTAGCGCGACGCGATGCCCACGCGGCAACGCCTCGTCTCGCTCCTGCTTCTCACGGCGGTCGCGCTGGTCGCGATCGCCGTGTTGCCGTCCACCGCCCATGCCTGGACGCCGGGCACGCACATCTGCCTGGGCGAAGCAGTGCTGCGGTCCCTGCCCTCGCTCCCTCCCGCGATCGCCGCGCTGCTTAACGCGTTCCCGTATGATTTCCTGTATGGATCCATCGCGGCGGATACCAGCATCGCGAAGAAATACGCACCTGTCGGACGACACTGTCACTCGTGGAACGTCGGGATGGAGATCTACGAGGGAGCGCGCGACGAGCCGCTACGCGCCTTCGGGCTCGGTTATCTCGCGCATCTCGCCGCCGACGCGGTCGCGCACAACTTCTTCGTGCCGCGCCAGCTCGCGGTAACGACCAGCACGGCCGCTCTGGGGCACAGCTACTGGGAAAGTCGGTTCGAGACCCATATCGGTGAGCGACACGCGCGGCGGGCACGTGAGGTGATTCTTCTGGATCACACGCGCTCGGACGAGCACCTCGATCGCATTCTCAGCCCGACGCTGTTCAGCACGCCAACCAACCGCCGCATCTTTCGTGGGATGGTGTACGTCACGGATACGGAGTCGTGGCAACGCATCTTCACGATCGTGTCAGAAAAGAGCCGCTGGGACTTGCCCGAGGATCACGTGTCACGGTACATGGCGCGGTCGTACGACTTCATCCTGGATTTTCTCAACCGGCTGGACGCCTCGGAGCCGTACGCGCTGGACCCGTCGGGTGACGAGCAGCTCCGGCTCGCGAAACAGCTGCGGCGCAGTGCGCTGCGGAGCGGTGGCGAGGATGAAGTGCTCGAGCGCGCGGAAGAGCACTTCGGATTGCCCGACAGCGCGCTGGCGTACGCGGCCGCGCTGGAGACGCCGCTGTACTTTCCGACACGGGCGGCGAACAGCTGAATTCGACTAGGGAATCGGGGGGTCGGCCACCAGCACTGGCGACGAGCTGTTGGTTGTTGTGCCGTTGCCGAGGCCGCCGCGCGTGTCGCCAGGAAGGAGGGCGTGTCCGCAACGTGGCTGAACGACGCAGTTCGCGGCGGCCCTTGAGATCGTCACCCGGTATTTCGACGAGGACACGCTAGCGCCGAAGAGTCGGCTGGCGCTCGAGGAGTTGCTCCCGACCTGAGCGGGAACGCCATTCATCCCGGCACGGCCCTCGCGCGCTGTACCGCGGCTGCATACTCGGTGGCCAGCTCAGGCCCGTACAAGCGCTCGCACAGTCGGCGCCGCGACTCGTCAGCGGGCAACCCCGTTGGAAACGACGCCGTAATGAGAGCGCGCGCGGTATCAAACATTTCGGCCGCAAGTTCCAGTCGCCGCGCACCGGACAGCGCGCTCCAGAGCTCCCGCATGCGAGACGCTGCCTCAACCGTCGTGTCACGCACCCGTGGCCGCCTTCCACACGTCCGTCAGTTCCAGCTCGCTCACCCATCTCGCGACATACTCCCGGTCGAAATCCCCGGTCGTCAGATTGCGAATGTCCTGCAGCTGAATCTCGGAGCGTGTGAGGCGTTCGCCCAAGCGAGCTTGAACAGGATCAGATCCTCTCTACTCACCACCGCAACACGCTCGCCGCCTATGTGGACGAACTGCCGGCGAAACCCCCCGAGAGCCGCTCCGCGTCGAGGCCAGTCACGGCCACCACGACGTCGATGTCGCGCGTCATTCGTGGTTGAGCGTAGTAACTCATGGCGAGCGAGCCGGTAAGCATGTAGCCGATGCGCGCGCGATCGAGCCGCCGCGCAAGATCAACCAGAACCGCAATCTCGGTCGGTGCTCCGGGTTGCTCAGCGCCGG
>JANNOC010000327.1:0-10714 GCA_031398865.1 Gemmatimonadota bacterium
GCGAGCTTGATGCGCACGCCCGCCGTCGGAACGACATCCATCTCTTCGGCCACGCGCAGCAGGATGTCCACCTCGCTCACCTGCTCCAGGACGATGAAAACCTGGTGGCCAAGCTTCTGTCCCATCAGGGCGAGGCGCATGAACTCCTCGTCCTTGTAGCCGTTGCACACAATCAGATGCTCGGTCGACTCGGTGAGTGCGAGCACTGCCTGCAGCTCCGGCTTGCTGCCGCACTCGAGCCCGACTCCCTCCGCTCGGCCGAACTCGAAGATCTCCTCCACCACGTGGCGCTGCTGATTCACCTTGATCGGATAGACCGTAGTGTATTTCCCGGTGTATTCGAACTCGGCCATGGCATGCGCGAAGCGCGCATTCAGTGCTGCGACGCGCGAGCACAGGATATCGGAGAAGCGCAGCAGCAATGGGAGTCCAACCCCCTGCTGCTCGAGGTCGCAGGCGAGGTCGAAGAGGTCCAGCTCGCCCGTCCCGAGCGCGCTGTCCTTGCGCGGGCGCACGACCACGTGGCCGAGATCGTTGATGTCGAAGTAGCCGTTGCCCCAGCCCTCGATGTTGTAGAGATCGCGCGCCGCTTCGATGGTCCAGCGTCCGTTCGCATTGGGTGGATCGGTCGGCGCCATGGGCGCAGGGCGAGGCGGCGCGGTGGGAGGCACAGCGACAGGATTACGCATGCGCGAAGTCTAGGCGGTTGCCCGCGCCGGGGCGAGCGAGCGGCAGTGATGGCAGTCTTCGCTCACGGGTACAGCACGTCCACACGCCAGCGCGCCACATCGCGGATGTACCGATGCCGCCGATGCAGCCGGCTTGGCATGTTCTGCCAGAACTCGATGCTCTCGGGCACGAGGCGGAAGCCGGACCAGTGCGGGGGCCGGCTCACCGGTGCGTCGGCGAAGCGTGCCTCCGCGTCGCGCATGCGGCGTTCCAGGTCACCCTCTCGCTCGATCGTCCGACTCTGTGCCGACGCCCATGCGCCGAACTGGCTCGCGCGCTGACGCGTGGCGAAATACTCATCCGCTTCGTCCGGGGAGACTTGCGTCACGCGCCCCTCCACGCAGACCTGGAGCTCCAGCGGCGCCCAATGAAAGCACATTGCGGCGACCGGATTCGCCAGCAATTCGCGCCCTTTGCGGCTTTCGTAGTTGGTATAGAAGCTGAACCCGCGCGCGTCGACGCCCTTGAGCAGCAGCATGCGCACCGACGGGCGCCCGTCGGCGCTCGCCGTCGCGAGCGCGAACGCCGTTGGCTCAGGGATGATCGCGCGGTCCACCGCGTTCGCCGTCGCAAGGATCTCCTGAAACAGCTCAATGGGATCTCGCATCGTCAATCGTGCGGAGCGACGCCGCTGCGGCCCGCCGTGCGCGGCCGGCTCGCGCCGTTCGGACCGACGGGGCGGAACACGCTGCGCGACGGGGACGTCTCGGTGGCGGTAAGCACAGCGCAATGTACGCCGACGCCACAAAACTTTTCCAGTCCGCCTGGCCGATCCGCGCCGCTCCGCCAACTTCCACGCGACCGCCTGCGTAGGGGCTGGTGCTGGAAGGCGCCGCGGCCACAGGCTACTTTCGGGGCACGCGCTCCAGTGCAGCATCGTCATTCATCGGAGGTCGTATGCGTCGACACACCGCGCTCCGTCTCTCACTGATGTCCTGTGCGCTTGCATTCGGAGCGGAGTCCGCGCTGGCCCAGGCGGCACGCCGCCCCACGCCCCCGCAGCCACCGCCGCGCGCGGAGCGACAGTTGGTCTGCCGCGGCGCCGCCATGCCCGTGGGATGGGTCTTGGTGGACGACCTGCGCGAATCGTCCATGTGCGGGGGCGATAACCCCGCCACGCTCAACGCCTACAACGTGTGGGCCATTGAGCGGTATGACAATCGCCCGGTCGGCACCACGATCGTCATGTGCGCCAGCATGCCCACGCCCCCCGCGTGGATCGTCGTGGACGTCTATCGCGAGAAGAATGCGTGCGGGCATCCGGACGAAGCGTTCGCGGTCAACGTGAAGCGGGTCCAGCGGGCGCGTTAGCGCTGCGATGAAACAGCTTCTCAACTATTTCCTCCAGGGTGTGGTCCTGATCGCACCCGTCGCGATCACGCTGTATGCGTGCTACTTCGTTTTCGTCACGGTAGACGGCTGGCTCGGGCTGGGCGTGCCAGGGATCGGATTTCTCGTCACGCTCGTCCTCATCACGCTGGTGGGCTTTCTCGGCTCGAGCCTCCTCACGCGGAGCGTGGTGGCCCTGCTGGAGCGCGTGATGACGCGCGTGCCACTGGTCCGGCTGCTGTACTCGTCCACCAAGGACCTGCTCAACGCATTCGTGGGAGAGAAGCGTCGCTTCGACACCCCCGTTCTGGTAGCGCTTTTTCCGGGAAGCAGCGCCAAAGCGATGGGCTTCGTCACCCAGGAATCTCTGACCGCGCTCGGACTGCCTGGCCATGTCGCGGTGTACTTCCCGCAATCCTACAACTTTGCCGGGAATCTCCTGGTGGTGCCGGCCGACCAGGTGACGCGGCTCGCGGCCGACAGCGCTCACGTGATGGCCTTCATCGTATCGGGTGGCGTCACTCAACTGCAGCGGAGCGGCGCGGGGCGTCGCGACAACACCGACAGCGTCGCATGACCGCCACGAACCGCCGCACGCGTCACCCCGGGCCGGACGACGGCACGTCCGCGCCGCGCGCAAGCACGCGATAGACCACGGGCCCCAACAGCGCCGCGCCTAACGCGATTCCCACCGCGGGCGCGCCATACTCCGGGTCCTGGAGCTCCAGAGTGACCACGAGCAATAGCACCAGCGCAGGCACCGACGCCAGCCACATCACGCCCGTTCGTCCCAGCGGAATCCGAAAGGCACCGCGCAGCCCTGGCTCTCGCCGCCGCAGGTGAATGAGCGCCCCGAACTCCAGCATGAGGGCCATCGCGTACAGGAGAACGTCGGCGACCACGAGCGATCCGAATGGCAGCAGGGCGAACAGGGAATAGCACGTCGCGGCGAAGAGAATTGCCTGACGCGGCGTCCCCCGCGCGTCCGTCCTGGCGAATGCCTGCGGCAACATGCCGTCCGCCGCCATCGCAAGGGGGATGCGAGAGTACGCCAGCAGCAGCGCGTTGAACAACGCCACGGCACTCACCATGCCGGCCAGCGCGAGCCATACCGCAAGCGCGGGCCCGAACTGTCCGGCGGCCGCGAGCGCGATGTCCGGCCACCCGCCTTCTCGCCACTGTGTCCAGTCCGTCGCGCTGAGTGTCGCGAGCAGTGGCACGAGGTAGCTCAGCGTCACCAGTGGGAGGGCCAGCGCCAGGGCGCGCGGATAGCTGCGCGTGGCGTCCACCACTTCGCCCTGCACCGTGGACGCGTTGTCCCATCCGATGTAATTCCATAGCGCGATGGACAGCGCAACGCCAAGCCCGCCCAGCGTGACGCCGTCCCCCGTCGTAAATGGCACCCACGGCGCATGCGTCATGTGCGGCACGGCAGCAACGGACAACGACGCGAACGCTGCCAGCACAAACACGCCCGCGACGATGGAGACGCGACCCACCCGCATCGCGCCGCGCAGGTTGATCGCGGTCGCGCCCCAGATCACGGCGAGTGCGATCGCCCATCGCTCCAGCGAGGTGAGCCCTGGCACCAGAAAACTCAGGTACTGATTGAACAGCACGGGATAGATCGCCATGTCGACCAGCGAATACATCCACGTCCACCAGCCGTTCTGAAACGCCCAGAACGCGCCGAACGCTCGCTTCACCCAGCGATAGTATCCGCCCTCTTCGGGGAGCATGCTCGCCAGCTCCGCGACGATGAGCGTCTCCGGCAGCGCCCAGCAAATCGGGATGAGCACCAGGATGGCGAGCGCCAACCCCGGGCCGGCCTGTGCGACCAAGCCTTCGGTGGAGAACGCCCCTCCCGAGACATTAAAATACATCACGAAGAGGAGCGAGACCGCGGTCAGCGAGCGTTGCAGTCGCACATGGTCGCCGGAATGGGAAAGGTGGGGCGCGGTTGGAATAGGGCCGAGCGCGCTCACGCGCAAGCCATGCTGGATTGATCGCGCATCGGACTTGCTCCACCGGAGGCAGCACCCTTACCTGAGCGAACGCCCCCCGTTCTTCGTTTCCCTGTTCTCATGACGTCTGACTGGCGTAGCGCATTCCTGCGGATTCGCGACGAGATCGGCACGTACATCGGAGCGACGCGGACCTTCCTGCGGAAGGATGAGCTGCAGATCGCTGCCTATCGCGGCTTTGGCACCGCCGCTCGCGTCTTCGTGCTTGGCCGCGTGCTCGAGGACGAGAGCGTGACCACAGCGAGCGCGGACGACCCGCACTGGAAGAACCTGCTGAACACCTTTCGGCGCATCGAAAGCGACGAGGTTCCCGGCGCGCGCGTGCGGGTGCGCTTCGCGGGGACCGAACAGGAAGTGATGACCGACAGCGAGGGCTTCTTCGAGCTATGGGTCACCCCGTCCCAGGAGCTTCCGCCGTCGAGTATCTGGCACGACGTCGAGCTCGAGCTCCTCGAACCGCCGGGCGCGCGTGCGGTGCCGGTGCGTGCCACGGCGCGCGTGCTGGTGCCGCCATCCAGCGCGACGTTCGGCGTCGTCAGCGATATTGACGACACCGTGCTGCAGAGCAGCGTCACGGACGTCATTCAAATGGCCCGCCTCGTCCTGCTGGGCAATGCGCGTACGCGGCTGCCCTTCAAGGGCGTCGCCGCATTCTACCGGGCACTGCACCGCGGTGCGACGGCGCCGGCGAACAATCCCATCTTCTATGTCTCCAGCAGTCCGTGGAACCTCTTTGACCTCCTCAACGAATTCCTCGAGTTGCAAGGGATACCCGCTGGTCCCCTCGCGCTGCGCGATTGGAGCGTGGCCCCCGGCCGATCCGGCGTCAGCCGGCACGGTGATCACAAGCACACCGCGATCACCCGCATTCTGGATTGCTATCCGACGCTGCCCTTCATCCTGATCGGAGACAGTACGCAGGAAGATCCGGAGATCTATGCCGAGGTCGTCCGCCGATATCCGACGCGCATTCTGGCGATCTACATTCGCAGTGTGACACCGCGGCCCGAGCGCGTCGCCGCTATTCGCGCCTTGGCGACGCAGGTGACCGAGTCGGGGAGCACGCTTGTGCTGTGCGATGACACCGCGGTGGCAGCGCGCCATGCGGCCGAGCGCGGGTGGATTGCCGCGAACGAGCTTCCGGCAATCATCGCCGATTCAGCGAGTGACACCCCGCCCACGCCGCAGCCAGAGCCGGCGCCCGTCGTCGTCGTCGAGGGCGAGGCGCCCAAGGTGGAAGAGCGACCGGGCGGCGCCACGGAATAGACGTGCGGGCAGCGGCCGTGCCAAAAAAGTCTCGGCGTGCAACCGCCCGGCGCTGCACTGCGGCGGGCGGTCGTCGTTAGGGCAGCCATTCGAGGGAGCTACGGGCGAATCGGCCGTCCGCTGATATCCCGCAGCTCGGTCGCGCCGGCCTGCGCCGCCTTGAGTCCGGCTTCAATGGCCTTGCGGTCTCCCACGATGACGACGCCCGCGCGCACTCAGTCGGTAATCAGCTTCTCCGCCGGCCGCGCACCCGACTGCGCGTCGATCCACGAGCGATGATAGCGAGGATCCTCGACCGGCAGTGCCTGCTTCGCGACCTTGAGCGGACGAAAGGTGTCCATCATCACCGCGAGCTCCTCGGTCGACTTGGCCCCGATGCTCGCTTCCGTGCGTCCTGGATGCGGTCCGTGCGGGATGCCATCCGGATGCAGCGTGATGCTGCCGAATTCGATCCCCTTCCGGCTCATGAATTCGCTGGAGGCGTAGTACAGCACCTCGTCGGAATCCACGTTGCTGTGGTTGTACGGCGCGGGTACCGCCTCGGGGTGAAAGTCATACGGGCGCGGGCAGAACGAGCACACCACGAACCCGTCGCCCTGGAAGGTCTGGTGCACCGGCGGCGGCTGGTGCACTCGCCCGACGATCGGTTCAAAGTCGTGAATGTTGAACGCCCACGGAAAGAAGTATCCGTCCCACCCCACGACATCGTACGGATGGTGGTCCAGGATAATCTCATTCAGTCCGTCGTACTGCTTCACGAGAATGCGAAAATCGCCGCGCTCGTCGTGCGTGCGGAGCTCGAGCGGGCGCCGAATGTCGCGCTCGCTGTACGGCGCACCTTCGATGAGCTGGCCGAACTCGTTGCGATAGCGCTTGGGCCAGCGCACATGGCCGCGTCCTTCCATGATCAGCAGCTTGGTTGGTCCGCCGTCCGTATCGAGGCGGTACCGGTGCATGATCCCACGGTGGATGACGAGGTAGTCGCCCTCGCCGTACGGCAGATCGCCGAATTGCGACTCGAGCACTCCCTTCCCCTTCGCCACGAACACCAGCTCGTCGGCTTGCGCGTTCCGGTAGAAATGCGCGTCCTGCTCGTCCGGCTCGACAAACAGCATCGCGACGTCCTGGTTGAACAACAACGGAACGCGATCGAGGGTCGGGCTGCCTCCCTTCTTGATCTGCTCCGTCAGGAAATGGCGGTGCCGCAGTTTGACATTCTCATCCGCCTCAAAGGCGAGTTCCCGGTATCGCTCCACCGACTTGATCGTGGTGGGCGGATAGATGTGATACAGGAGCGACGACGTGCCGGTGAATCCCTCATGGCCGACCAGCTGCTCGGCGTACAGACCGCCGTCGGGTTTCCGGAAGGCGATGTGCCGTTTCTTCGGAATCCTGCCGAGCGTGTGGTAGATGGGCATTCGTACTCCTTGGGGTGAGACCGGTTCGGCGGACGGTAGGAGAAGTTTATCAGTCTTCAGTACTCGGTTGTCAGTAGTCGGTAGTCAGCATCGGTATCGATGATGCGAACGACACGACTGATAACTGACGCCTCGCCCTTCCCTCTCCTACACGCCACGTCTTCCCAACTCGACTACAGATTCCCTCGCAGCCCCTGCTCCCGCTCGATCGCCTCGAACAGTGCCTTGAAGTTGCCCTTGCCGAAGCTCTTCGCGCCTTTGCGCTGAATGATCTCGTAAAACAGCGTGGGGCGATCCTCCACCGGCTTGGTGAAGATCTGCAGCAAGTAGCCTTCGTCGTCGCGATCCACGAGAATGCCCAGATCCTTGAGCGGGCCGATGTCCTCGTCAATCTTGCCCACACGATCCAGCAGCGTGTCGTAGTAGGTCGTCGGAACGCGCAGGAATTCGACACCGCGGCTTCGCAGCTCTGTCACCGTCTCCACGATGTGATTGGTGGCGATGGCGATGTGCTGGACACCGGGCCCGTTGTAAAACTCGAGATACTCGTCGATCTGGGATTTCTTTTTGCCTTCCGCCGGCTCATTGAGCGGAAACTTGATGCGCCCGTTCCCGTTCGACACCACCTTGGACATCAGGGCCGTGTACTCGGTGGAAATATCCTTGTCGTCGAACGAGATCAGTTGGCCGAAGCCGAGGGCGTCGGCGTAGAACTTCACCCACTTGTTCATCGCGCCCAGCTCGACGTTGCCGACGCAGTGATCGATGTACTGCAAGCCGATCGGCTTGGGGGCGTAGCGCGATTGCACCGTCTGAAAGCCCGGCATGAACAGGCCGCGATAGTTGGAGCGCTCGACGATGCTGTGGATGGTATCGCCGTACGTCTGGATCGCAGCGATCACCACCTCGCCCTCGTCGTCGCGCAGCACTTCCGGCGCACGCACCGACCGCGCGCCGCGCGCGACCGCCGCGTCGTGCGCCTCGCGCGCATCGTCGACCCACAGCGCGATGTCGCGCACTCCGTCGCCGTGGCGGTGCACGTGGTCCGCGATCGCCCCTTCCGAGCGCAACGGCGTCGTCAGAATGAGCCGCACCTTGTTCTGCTGCAGCAGATAGCTCGCCCGGTCGCGCGTTCCGGTTTCCGGTCCGCGGTAGGCGGCCAGTTCGAAGCCGAAGGCCGAGCGATAGAAGTGCGCGGCCTGCTTCGCGTTCCCGACATAGAGTTCGACGTAATCCGTCCCGTTGATCGGGAACACGTCGTGCGCTTCCGGGACCACGGTTGCCACATACGGAGTCGCTTGCGTCGCCATCTGGACCTCGAAAGTCTGCGGGAGTGAAATCACCGGCGCGCGCGCCGGCTCCAAGTCGCGTTATGCCTGGCTCGCGTCGAGGAAGCTCTTGAGATCCGCCTCACTCAGCGACGGCTCGCCGGGCGACACGTTGTCGAGGCGCCCCTCGCGCATCCACTGCTCCAACTGGCCGACCAGCTCGAACAGGTGATCGAAGCCATCCACCACGAAGAGCAGCGGCTGGTACTTGTCAATCTCGAAGTACTGGTTTACCACCCACTCGAGCTGGAAGGGAAAGCGCTGCACGTCCGGCGATTCGATGCAATGCGCCAGCTCCCCATAGGAACTGAGCAGGCCGCTCCCGTACGCCTTCATGGCGCCGTTCTCGCGCATCAGGCCGAATTCGATACTGAACCAGAAGAAGCGCGCCAACGCCTTCACGATGCTCGTCAGGCGGTGGAGCCGCTCGCTCTCATCCGCGATGCCCGACACCCGATCCGCCGCCGTGCGCGCGCATTCCCCAAAGCGCACCAGCGCGTCGGCAAACGCCATGTCGGTGTGCATTGGCACATGGCCCGCGATGTCGTGGAAGATGTCCGGCTCGGGCAGGTAGTCGAGCGACGACCCGTCGCGGATCGTGACCGTCGTCGGGAACTCCCGCTGGCGCAGGCAATCGAAAAAGAGATAGGCGGGAACGTACCCGCTCACCGGTTTCGCGCGGAAACCCGTCCGCGGCGCCATGAAGCGGTTCACATCCTCCAGTCGCGGCACACGCGTGGGATCGAGATGCAGGTTCTCCACGCCCTGAAGAAAACGGCTATTGGCGAACCGCCCCCAGCGTTCCTGCATGCGCGCGAACAACCGCGCCCAGGTCGCGTGATTGTCCGCCGAGTACAGCTCGTACGGCTGATGGATGTACAGCTGGCCATCGCGCTGTGCCTGCTCGATGAACGCGGCCTTTGTCGTCGTAAGTCCAGGCGACGCGACGGGCTGCGCCATATGAACGCTGGCCATGGGCATCAGGGACAGAGGGCCGAAGGGCTGTTACCGCCAGCGCGCGTTCCCGCTGGCTCGCTTCCGGAATCTAACGACAACGCACGTGGGACGCCCGCCCGAATGAAAGCACGATACGGGCCTGCGCGCGAACCGGCTCGAGGCGCGTCCCGCGCTTGCCGTTGCGCGACTCCGGCCGCTAACTTCGTCGCGCAGTCGCATCGCCCTCGCTGGCCCTCGCACGCGTGCCCGCCGGAGACCGCCGCCCGTGAACAAGGTGTTTCCCGACGCGTCTGCCGCGTTGGCCGACGTGCCCGACAATGCGACCCTCCTGGTCGGCGGCTTCGGCCTGTGCGGTATTCCCGAGGAGAGCATTCACGCTCTCCGCGATCTGGGCCGGCGCGGACTCACCATCGTCAGCAATAACGCCGGGACGACCGAGCACGGGCTCGTCCACCTGCTGCGGCGCGGCCAGGTGCGCAAGATGATCAGCAGCTACGTCGGCGAGAACGCGGTCTTCGAGCAGCAGATGCTCTCTGGCGCGCTCGAGGTGGAGCTCGTCCCGCAAGGCACGCTTGCCGAGCGCATCCGCGCGGGCGGAGCGGGCATCCCCGCGTTCTTTACCCCGACCGGCGCGGGAACGCTCGTCGCGAAGGGCGCACCACAGCCTTGAGTACGACTGGGCCGATTGAGCGAAACCAGGCGACACCGGACCCAAAATCGAATTGACGCACCTGGTCAATATGCGCATAATATGCGCATTTCCTTGTCTGGAGTCGCACAGAATGGAAACCCGCGTAGAGTCAACCCGCAAGCGGCCGGTAAACCTGACGCTGAACGAGGCTCTGGTCGCGCAGGCCAAGGCCTACACGAGCAACCTATCCGCCACCATGGAGTCACTGTTGGCCGATTTTGTTGTTGCCCAGCAGAACGCGCAGCGCAAGCGACAGCAAGTGGCCGATGTCTGCGCGGCCGACTGGAATGCGGTGCACGCGGCGGTCGGATCGTTTGCAGATGAGCACTCCACTTTGTAATGGCCCAATTCGATATCCATCGCAACAAGGGGGCCTTGCGCGATTCGATTCCTTTCGTTGTCGTGGTTCAGTCCGCGCAGTTTGACCGCTACCGCAGACGCGTGGTGGCGCCACTGGTGCGGCAGACCCTACTCCCACGAGATACACCCACCGTGGGCGCCAGGATGAACCCCGCCTTTGTCATTGAAGGCGTTCGCGTTGTCCTGCATCCCCTGGACATAGTCTCGGTTGCTTTCGATCAATTGGGGGATATGGTCGGCTCCTTGGCGCCGGAGGGGCAAGTCATTTCCGATGCACTGGACGAACTGCTGACCCGGTCTTGGGGTTGATTGAATGCGGATTTTGGCCGCAGTACTCGCTGTCTCAGGTTTTCCCGGGTCGATTTGAAGCCGCTTCCAGACCGCATTCACCGCAGTAGACCCGCCGCACCGCCCGGACAGCAGGCGCTGATCACCAGGTATTGACGCCGGCTGAAATATTGTGCGATTCGAATGTGCGTGCTTGTAGATCGGTAGGGTCGTTCTGCCCGGGAAATGAGGTAAGATTCGTATAATAAGGGTAATTTGTATTAATAATACCCTGTTTTATGGTGCAGCATCAAAATCTGTCCACACGATGTGACCAAATCATCT
>JANNOC010000338.1:0-3538 GCA_031398865.1 Gemmatimonadota bacterium
CGAGGGAGTAGGGAACGTCGGCCTCACGCGGATCGTACACATGCGCGTTGGCATTGACGCGCACGTACGAGATGCCGCGTCGCTCGAGCTCCGCGAAGAGCGGCTTGAACCAATCGGGGTGCTCGTAGAAGATCGCGATCGGAAGGCTGTGAGTGGCGCTCATGGCTATCTCGTGTGCGGAATATTCTGGTTCATTGCGGGATCGGCATTTTCAGGACGACAAAAAAGCCGCGCTGCGCGAGACAGCGTCGATTGCCATGCCTCCCAATCGTCGAGGCCGTCAGACCGCGATGGCAATGCGGATGACGCGAGCCGCGGAGACGATCTACCGCGCGCTTGGATCACGCCCGACGCCGTTGGTCGAGGCCGCGCAGCGCGTGCTCGATCGGTACGCGTAGTCAGGGCGTTGCTTGTCGTGGTGTGGCTTGCCGGGCGGTTTCTGGTGGCGGCAGATGCGCCGCCACGGTCGCCAAAAACTGCCGGTAGTCCAGCGGCTTCGCGATGTACCCATCGGCCCCCACAGCCCGGATCCGCTGCTCGTCTCCTTTCATCGCCAGCGCCGTCAACGCAATGATCGGAATCCCTTTCGTCGCGTCATCCTTCTTCAGCACCCGGATCGCCTCGAGCCCGTCCATTCCCGGCAGCTGAATGTCCATCAGGATCAGGTCGGGTAGCTCGGCGCGCGCCATCGCGAGTCCCGCCTCCGCGTCCTTTGCGGTGAGCACGTAGTGCCCACCCTTCTGCAACAGAAACGTCGCCAACGTCATGTTGGCGGGGTTGTCCTCGACTATCAGAACTCTCGTCATGTCAGGCGACCCCCGCCCGGTAGCCCGCCAACGCTCGGCGAACTTCGGTCGTGAAGCGGCCGGTGTCGAATTCCGATTTCTCCATGATCGTCGCCACATGGCCATCCAGCTTGACGCGGTCCTCGGCCGTGATCTCCCTGTCCGTGACCACGATGATCGGGATGCGCGCCGTGTCGGAGTTCGCGCTGAGCGCGGCGACCACATCGAAGCCGCTGACGTCGGGCATGATCAGGTCGAGCACGATGACATCAGGCTGCTCGCGCTGCGCGAGATCGATCGCCTCACGGCCGCCGGGCGCGCGCAGGACGGTACTGGCGAGGTCCAGGACGCTAGCGGCGATGAGCTCCACCGATTTCGGATCGTCGTCAACGACGAGCACTTTGAGCTTCCGGCCTTGCGGGGGAGGGATCAGGCCAAGATCGCTGAGCGCCTCGAACAGCTCCTGGCGGGACACCGGCTTCTGCATGACCGCCGCGGCGCCAAGGGAGAACCCCTTATTGGAATCGGCCACAATCGAGACGATGACGACCGGAATGCGCCGCAGCTCCGGCATCTTCTTCAT
The DNA here is from genome assembly GCA_031398865.1 of Gemmatimonadota bacterium. GTDB lineage: Bacteria > Gemmatimonadota > Gemmatimonadetes > Gemmatimonadales > Gemmatimonadaceae > JANNOC01. The sequence goes on from JANNOC010000338.1 coordinate 1,369, forward strand.
CCGAGTGAGAAGCTCCCAGCCATCCATGTTCGGCAGCATGATGTCCAGGATAATCACCGCCAGCGGTTGCTTCACGGCGAGCACCAGCGCCGCCTCGGCGGACGCGGCGTGCACGACGCCGAAACCATCCGCCTCCAGTTGCACCCGAATCAGATCAGCGGACTTCAAATCGTCTTCCACCACGAGCGCGGTGCGCACTCCCGGAAGCACCGGAGCACGAGTAATGCTTGGAACTTTCGGCACCGGAAGCGCGTGTTCCTCCGCCGCCCGAAGCGGCAGCCACACTGTAAAGCACGAACCCTCACCTTCCGTGCTCTCGACCGCCACCGCGCCGTCGTGCAGTTCGGCGAGCAGCTTGACCATGACCAGGCCGAGTCCCGTGCCCTCGAACTTCCGCGCCAGGCCACTGTCGATCTGGCTGAATGGCATGAACAAACGCTCCAGCGCCTCCGACGAGACACCGATGCCGTTGTCAGTAACGCTGATCGCGAGGAATTCCTGGAACTCGCTGTCGGCCAGAGGAAAGCTTCTGCCCCTGCTGCCGGGCGAGAGATGGCCGACCTCGGCTCGCGAGACACGAGCGGCGCGCATCGTGACCTCGCCGCCTTCCGAGGTGAACTTGACCGCATTGGAAAGCAGGTTGTACAGGATCTGCTTGACCTTCCGCGCGTCGGCCGCGATCGACCCCAGCGTTGTCGGGGCATCCACGTTCACCCTGACATGCCGCGTCGTTGCTTTTTCCTTGATGATCGACAGGCTGTCCGAAAACAGCGACGACACGTTCACCGGTTCCAGGTCGAGCTGCATCTTGCCCGCTTCCACCTTCGACAGGTCGAGGATGTCGTTGATCAGCGACAACAGGTGCTTGCCGCTGATGAAGATGTCGCCGATGAACCCGCGCTGCTGATCGGTCAGGTTGCCGATCAGGCCGTCCTGAAGCACCTCGGAGAAGCCGATGATCGCGTTCAGCGGCGTTCTGAGCTCGTGCGACATGTTGGCGAGGAATTCCGACTTCATGCGGCTCGCCTCTTCCAATTCGACGTTCTTCTGCTTCAACGCCTGCTCGAAGGTCTTGACCTCGGTCACGTCGCGCGCCGCGGCAAACACGCCCTGCAGCCTTCGGTCGCGGTCGTGGAACGTGGTGGCGTTGTAGGACACGACAGTGAGCGTGCCATCCCGGGCGCGAGCGGTGAGCTCGTAGTTGGTGACTTTGCCTTCGCTCAGGACGCGGTTGATGCCGGCCTCGGCCCGGACGGCATCGGTGAAGTAATTCTTGAACGGCGCGCCGATCAGCTCGTCGCGGGTGCACCCGGTGAGCGCTTCCGTCTGCTTGTTGATGTCGGTGATGATCCCGCGCGGATCGGTCGTCATCAGGGCGTCGATGTTGGATTCGATGAGGGAACGCGTATAGAAGTGCTGGTCGCGTAGCCGCTGATCCAACTTCCCCCGCTCCTCTTCCACCTGCTTGCGCGCCGTGTTGTCGGTACCGATCAACAGGTAACCGATGATCGCGTCCTGCGCGTCGCGCAACGCCGTGACGGACACCACCGCCGGGAAACGGCTGCCATCCTTGCGGATGTAGGTCAGCTCGTAGATGTCCTCGATGCCGCGCGAGGCCTTGAACACCAGCGCCTCGAAGCCCGGCGTGATCGGCGTGCCCAGCTCGGCGCTCAATGCTTGCGCGCGCGCGATCACTTCCTGCGGATCGGAGATATCCGCTGGCGTGATCCGGTTCATCACGTCCGCGGCCGTGTAGCCCAGCATGCGTTCGGCACCGACATTGAAAATCTGGATGACGCCATTGGCGTCGGTGGCGATGCTGGAGAAGTTGGCGCTGTTGAAGATCGCGCTCTGCAGGGCGCCGGCCTTGAGCAGGGCTTCCTCGGCGTGCTTGCGCGCGGTGTTGTCGGTGCCGATCAGCAGGTAGCCGATGATGCCTTCCTGCGCATCGCGAAGGGCCGTGACCGACACCACGGCCGGAAAGCGGCTGCCGTCCTTGCGGATGTAGGTCAGTTCGTAGATGTCCTCTATGCCGCGCGAGGCCTTGAACACCAGCGCCTCGAAGCCCGGCGTGATCGGCGTGTCCAGCTCCAGGCTCAACGCCGTGGCGCGCGCGATCAGTTCCTGCGGGTCGGAGATGTCGGCCGGCGTGATCAGGTTGACCACGTCC
>JANNOC010000347.1:0-1592 GCA_031398865.1 Gemmatimonadota bacterium
ACAGCGTTCAAGGCAACCGTTTGGTCCTTCGGGTCGCGCCGCCGCTCCCGGCAGGTGTGGAGGAATGGATCATCACTTGGGAACGAGTACCTAAGTGATCAGCCTAGTCCTCGTGCGATGATGCCTAACCAGCGCTTGCTGCGCCCGGTCCGCGGCGACCGACCTTGGGATGATTAGCTTACCTGGCGGGGCCGCCGCGCCCCGCGCCCCGCGCGCGCGACGGCGACGACGGCAATCTGGGGCCCGCGCCGGAACGAGAGCCGGTGATACATCGCGTACAAGCGCTGCTGGGCTTTCCACACGAGCAGCGTGACTGCTGCGGATTGCCCGCGCTGCCGAATCGCGAGCGCGGGCCCGATCTTCGGATGCAGGCGATAGGCCCACGCCGCCTGGACCAGCACGTGGCGGCAATGGGAATTCCCAGCTTTCGTGATCGATCCGCGTCGTTCCCGCGGACCGCTGGAATGTTCGCGGGGCACAAACCCGAGATACGCCATCAGCTGGCGCGGCGACGCGAACCGCCGCCAATCGACGAGTTCCGTGGCGAGTACCATCGCGCCGTGCACCTGGAGCCCACGGAAACACTGGAGCGTCGCGACGGCGGACGCGTACGCTGGGGTGAGCGCCAGGACCTCGATGTGGTGATCGAGCGCGTCGCGGCGGGACAGCTTGTACTCGAGCAGCGCGAAATACTCCCCGAAGACGAGGCAATCTTCCGGCGCCAGCGGCGACGTCACGCCGGTCAATTGCCGCAACCAGGTGTAATGGGCCGGTCGCCAGTTGATGCCGGCGCGATAGATGAATCCGCGCCGCGCGAGGAACTTGAGGATGTAGTGCCGGGACTTGATGACTTCGCGCTGCAGCGTTTCGCGGCAGCGCACGACATCCCGCACGCGCTCTTCGGCTTCGCTGGGAATGCGAATCGTCGTCAGTTCACCGGCGCGATACAACCGCGCGAGCTGGGCGGCGACGTACTTGTCGTGCTTGCGCTGCACCCCAGGCTTCGTGGGAATCAGCGACGGGGCAATGATGTCGCAGTGATAGCCCCAGCCCTGCATCGCGCGTTGCAACACATAGCCCGCGCCACTCGCTTCGTAGCAGGCCCGGATCTCCCCGTCCTTCGCGTGGCGCTCGAACACGCGACGCAGCTTGGCGAAGTCGTTCGGGTACTTGTCGATGCGCGTCGGCGCGGTGGCGTCCGCGGGGAGTACCGCGATGGTCACGGAGTCCTTGTGGACGTCGAGGCCGAGATAGATGATACGGGGTGACGTAGGCAGCGATGACATGGGCTGGTCTCCGAAGATGTGCGACAGGAACAGCGTCGCCGGTGGCTCTGGTGACTCCGCGATGGACAGGAGGAGCTAACCCACGAAAAGCGCGGGGGCCAGCCCAGTCATATCTTCTAGGCCGCCGGACCCATCGTCGAACTCGGCCGTGGCACCTCAGTAGGGATCGCCGGAGCGCACAAGCTCAAGTGACTTGCCCAGCCTAACTCGCTATCGGAGGCAACTACCTATGCGCGGATACACATTGGCGCGGATCGTCGGTTCAATTCAAATGGTTGGCCTCGCGGTCGGTAGCGCTGGTCAGAC
>JANNOC010000348.1:0-2481 GCA_031398865.1 Gemmatimonadota bacterium
GATCACGTCGCCCTCCTCGAGCCCAAGGCGCTCCCGCATCCCGTCGGGAATGGTGACTCGCCCTTTGTTGCCTATTGTGATTGCGACGGGTTTCACCGGGGTATCCATTGAACCTCCAATGCCTTTGGCCCACTTTGGTACATTCCCACTGTACCAGAGTTCCCTGTTGTATACAAGAGACGCTTGAGCGAAGGCGAAGCAACCACCACTTGGTTGCCCGTAACGTGAGGAGTTACAATAGCTTAGTTCTTAGTTCCTGATCCCTGAGCATCGGCGGCAGTTCCCCGCTTCCGGGCGCGGGTGAAAGGCGGAACGGTCTCGCCTTTCGCGGAGTAGAGGATCAGGACGCCAAGTCGCTTCGCCCGGGTCGCTTCCCTCTTCGCGCTCATGACCCAGAACGCGCTCGTCCGCCGATACCACGGCGCCTGCGTCTGGAAAAAGCTCCATGCGCGCTTGTTCGCCCGCAGCTCCTTCTCGTACGCTCGGCTCAGCTCGACGCCCCTGGACTCGTACGCGTAGATCCCCGAGCGTGCATCCTCGCGCGCGCGGAACGCGGCGACACCCGCGGGCTGCATGCGTCCCTGCGCTTCGAGGTTGCGCACCTTGGCGATGTTCACCGCGCTCCAGATGCTCCGCGGCTTGCGCGGCGCGAAGCGGACCGTGAAGCTGTCCTCGTCCACCGAGCGGCGGACGCCGTCGATCCAGCCGTAGCACAGGGCTTCGTCCAGCGCGTCCGCGTAGGTGACGCCCTTCGCTTTCGCGTGCACCTTGTAGCAGCGGACGATCAGCTCCCGTGATGACGCATGATTGCGCTCGAGCCAGCGACGCAGACCGGCCGGGGTCGCGAAGGCGACGCCCTTGGCGCTCCCGCTCGCTTGCGTGAACTCGCCGACGTTCGGCGGACGCCGCGTCCTGACGCGTTTGACGCGCGGACGTGCGGACGTCGTCATCGCGCTGGCGCCGCGTTAGGCGTCCCGCGCTCCAGCTCCTTCTCGCGCAGACGGCCGCCGAGCCACGCCCACGGAAGCACCGTCGCGAGCGCGATCACGTGATACCACGCGGGCGCGGTGGCCCAGGCGAAGGCCGTTCCGGCTCCAGTGAAGACCAGGCCGAGCAGGCCCAGAATCAGCGCGTGATTCAGGGGACGGTTGGCCGCCAGCCGCGCGGTGAGATAGCATCCCGCGACGGCGTAGACGCCAACATACGCCAGCGTCAACAGCAGCAACCCCACGCTGTCCGTGCGGCCGGTGGCGTCGTACGCATTCGCAAAGCTGCGTCGCACGATGGCGTCGGTGCCGAACGACAGGATCGCGATGACGACGAAGCCTGCGGCGACCGCAGCGATGCTGCGCATCATGTGAGAGCCCTCGAGCGGACCGGGTTGAGCGAAAGGCGGGTAGGGATGGTACGCCAGTCCGCCGCGGGACGCCAGCCCGCGATTGTTACATTCGCGGCGTGAACATGATGTGCGCCTTGGGCGGCCGGTATCAGTTGGGGACACACTCTGTCCACCGCGCGCCCGTCTCGATAATCTAGTAGGGATGCCGCAATCGCCCTCGACATGGATTGGAATCATGACGCTGCGCTCCCGTGTCTTCCTCGTTCTTCTGCTTGCGATCCTCCCCCTTCGTGAAGCGGCAGCGCAGACGACGCCCACTCCGCCGCAGACGCGACGCACGGCGAAGCCGCCGCTTCACGCGCGTCACTGGATCGCGATCACCGGAAAGCCGCTCGCGGCGACGGCCGGCGCGAAGATCTTCGAGAAGGGTGGGAATCCCGTTGACGCAGCGTGCGCAATGCTTGCCGCAACGGCGACCATGTGGGACGTCCTATCGTGGGGCGGCGAGACACAGGCGCTCATCTATCACCCGGCCCTCAAAAAGGTGATTGGCATCAACGCGCTCGGCGTAGCGCCAACTGGCGCGACCGCGGCGTACTACAAATCGAAGGGTTACCGCTATCCGCCTGAGGACGGTCCACTGGCCGCCGTGACTCCGGGAACGCCCGGCGGGCTGATGGTGATACTCGCTGAGTACGGCAAGCTGTCGCTCGCTGACGTGCTCGCTCCGGCTATCCAGATGGCCGACGGTTATCCGATCGAGAACCAGACCGCAAACTCGATCGAGCGTGAGAAGGCACTGATCAAGAAGTGGAAGTACTCGCGCGATGTCTTCCTGCCGCACCTGGGCCAAACGCGCGAAGCGCCCGAGGCGGGCGAGATATTCGTGCAGCGCGATCTCGCGGTGACGCTGCGGAAGCTGGTGGACGCCGAGCGTCAGGCGCTGGCGCGGGGAAAGAGCCGGCGCGAGGCGATCATGGCGGCGTACGACCGCTTCTACAGGGGCGACATCGCGCAGGAGCTGGTCCGCGGAACGCAGGAAGAGGGCGGGTTGATCACGATGAAGGACCTCGCGGACTGGAAGGTTCGTATCGAGGAACCGGTCAAGACATCGTACAAGGGCGTGGACGTCTACAAGCTTC
>JANNOC010000352.1:0-2693 GCA_031398865.1 Gemmatimonadota bacterium
GCGGGCTCCACTGGGAGAGGCTCGACGCGGATCTCAGCATTCCGGGACTGCTGATGTCGTCAGTCGCTCACTCACAGAAGCTGAGCGAGCTCGCGCGCGTCGCCGGGCGGGCCCGCAGCCCGGCCAAGGCCGCAGCAGCACGAGCCAATGGCGCGCAGGGTGGGCGACCCAGGAAAGCCGCGGGTCGCTGACGCGAACTCCTCTACCGCACCAGATACCGCCTTACAAACTCCTCCATCTTCCCCAGATCGATCGACGCGTCCTTGCACGGCCCGTTAGGCAGCTGCATCGTCAGCCCGAGCACCGGCACCCGCCCCGCCACGTCGTGCAGCCCGCTGATCATGTCGCGCTCGCACGCCACCGCCACCACCGCCTTCGGCCGCCGCTCCCGGATCACTCGGCGCGCGAGCTGCCCGCGCGTCGCCACGAACGCCGACACGTTGTAGCGCTTCGCGATCTCGAGCACCCCGTCCAGCGCGCCGCGCGAGAGACAGCGCGGAATGAGAATCAGCAGCTCGTCGCTGCGCACGGTCCGCGTCCGTGACAGCGCCAGGCGGTCGTACACCACCACCGACGCGTGGTCGGTCCAATCGCGCTGCACGCCAAATAGCTCGCCGACTCGCCACGCGAGATTTACAGTGCGCAGCAGCAGCCCCCGCTCCGCGAGCCGCTCGGGGAGCAGCGCGCGTCCCGTCGCGAAGCTCACGGCGATTAACGCGAGCCAGACAGCGGAGAGTGCCGCCGCCCCGGCGAGCCCGAGATACGCCGCGCGCGGTATCCAGGGCGCCACCGCGGCGAGCCGCGGCGCGAGAAGGAAGACGCCGAGCGCAAGCAGTGAGAACACCAGCGCCAGCCCAATCGCCGTGAAGACGAAGTAGCGCGCCGCGCCAGTGCGGAAATCTCCGCCGTTGGGCAGAGGCGTTCCGTCCCACTCGTCCCACTCGTGACCGAGACGGCGATCGGTCTCGATCTTGATCAGCAACCCAGTATTGCGGGAGAGCGGCGTGGGCGATTCGGTCAGGGGCATGATGCATCATCACCGGGCGCGTGGACGCTTGTCAACAGCGCCCCACGCCCCCATCGTGAGTCTGCATGCCACCCCCCGATTTCCGCGGCGTCTTTCGCGATGACGTGATCGCCCGCGCCGTGTACGCCGAGGCGGCGGGAATCGCGCGAATACTCCCCGCCGCGGTCGCCGTGCCGGCCGACGCCGACGACGTTGTGGCGCTGGTGCGCTGGGCGCATGCCACCCGCACGTCGCTCGTCGCGCGCGGATCCGGCAGCAGCATGGCGGGCGGCGCGCTCGGTCCCGGCGTCATCGTGGACCTGAGCCGCCTGGACTCCATCGGCGCGGTGGACGCGACCAGACGCCGCGTGTGGACCGGACCGGGCGCCATTCGTTCGACGGTGGACGCGCACGCCCGCGCGCACGGACTGCGCTTCCCGGTGGATCCATCCAGCGGCGCATTCTGCACGATAGGTGGCATGGCCGCGACCAACGCCGCTGGCGCGCGCACCCTGAAGTACGGCGCGACCCGCGCCTGGGTCAGCGCGCTCGACTGCGTCTTCGAGGACGGCGCGCGCCATGTCGTACGGCGCGGCGATGCGATCGCCAGCGCGGCGCACATCCCTGCCATCCAGCGCTTCGCGCAGGTCGCGATGCCCGCCATCCTCTCGGCGGCGCTCGCGGACTCGGGCGCGCGTGCTTCCCATGGAGACGTGCGTCCAGTCGCGCGCATCCGGCATCCAGACGTCCGCAAGGAATCCTCCGGCTACGCACTCGCCGAGTTCGCGCGCACAGGCGATCTGGTGGACCTGCTCATCGGCAGCGAAGGGACGCTCGCGCTCTTCGTCGGCGTGGAGCTCATGCTCGCCCCCACCGTCGGCGCGACCAGCAGTCTCCTCGCGGCCTTTCCCTCCCTCGAAGCCGCCGTGGACGGCGCCTTGCGCGCCCACGCGTCCGGCGCGAGCGCGTGCGAGCTGCTCGACCGCACCTTCCTCGACGTCGCGATGCTCGGGCCCACCAGCGCGGGCGCGCTTCCCGCTCACACCGAAGCCGTCCTTCTCGCCGAGGTCGAGGGAGCCGACGCCGCGGTAGCGGCTCACAACGCGCACGCGCTCGAGACCTCTTTCCGCGACGCGGGCGCGAGCCACGTCACGCTCGCGCTCGATACCGTCCAGGAGCTGGCACTCTGGGAACTGCGCCACTCCGCGAGCCCGATCCTCTCCCGGTTGCACGCGAATTTCTCCTCCATGCAGTTCATCGAAGATGCTGCCGTTCCGCCCGGGCATCTCCTCGAATACGTGCGCGGCGTCCGCGCGGCTCTTGCCCGTCGCGAGATTCGCTGCGTCATATTCGGCCACGCCGGCGACGCGCATGTGCACGTGAACCCGCTCGTGGACGTGAGCGCTCCTGACTGGCGACGCCGCGTCCAGTCCGTCCTCGACGAAGTCACCACCCTGACGGCGCGACTTGGGGGCACACTCACCGGCGAGCACGGCGATGGGCGTCTTCGCACGCCGCTTCTCGGGCGCGTGTGGACACCCGAGGCGACCCAACTCTTCGCCATGGTCAAGCACGCCTTCGATCCTCGCGGAATTCTCAACCCCGGTGTGAAGGTTCCGCTCGCCGGACAGGAATCACTCGAAGACATCAAGTACGACCCCACGCTCGCACCACTCCCCGCTCCCGC
>JANNOC010000375.1:0-11011 GCA_031398865.1 Gemmatimonadota bacterium
CTTCGCTCGCGTCGCACGAGTTCGTTCCCCGCATGGATTGCATGACGAAAACCCAGCGCAAGGACGAGATCCTCAAGTCGGAGTTGCCGTCGTCGCTGCCGCTGATGGCGCTGCGCTCCACCATCGTGTATCCGCTGGGCACGATCGCCGTGCAGATGGGGGCCCCGGAAAACCTCGCGCTGCTGCGAACACACGAAGACAGCGGACTGCTTGTCGCTCTCGTGGTGGCGAGCGGCGATCACGACGAGCCGGTGGAGCCGGGACGTTTCGTGGGCCGGGTAGGCGTGGCGGCGCGCGTACACGAGCGCATCAACCTGCCGGGCGACACGGTCCAGATCACGCTGCAGGGCTTGCGTCGCATCACGATCGAGTCGGTGGAGCAGATCGAGCCGTATCCCGTGTGCGGGATCAAGCCGGCCCGGGAGACGCCGCCGGATGCGAACGAGGTGGACGATCTGGTGACACGCGTTGTCTCCGCGGCGGAAACGCTGGCGGAGTTGATCGACCGCATCCCGGACGAGGTCCCCGCGATTCTCCGGATGAACGTGTCCGATCCCGGGCGCTTCGCGGATCTCGCCGCCACCAACATGAACCTGCGCATCTCGGACAAGGACGAGGTGCTCCAGCGACTCGACGTCGGACAACGGATCCGCTTCATTCTGACGCGCCTGGAGCGCGAAGTCGCGCGGGCACGCGTGATGGAGGACGTGAAGCGGCAGACGGAGATCAAGATCGAGCAGCACCAGCGCGAGTTCTATCTCCGGCAGCAGCTGCGGGCGATCCAGGCGGAGCTGGGCGAGGCGGATCCGGGGGAGAAGGAAGCGATCGACACGCTGAAGAAAATCGAGGACGCGCGGCTCCCGGAAAAAGTCGGGCAGGAAGCGCGGCGCGAAACCGAGCGGTTGCGCATGCTGTCGCCCGCCTCCAGCGAATATCAGGTGATTCGCACGTATCTGGACTGGATTCTCGCCCTGCCGTGGAACAAGTCCACGGACGAGAAGATAGACCTCAAGAAGGTGGAAACGGCGCTCGACGACCGGCACTACGGATTGGATGAGGCCAAGGAGCGCATTCTCGAGTTTCTCGCGGTGCGCCAGCTCCGCGGCGGCGATCCGCATGGCCCGATTCTCTGCTTCGTCGGCCCGCCGGGCACCGGAAAGACGTCGTTAGGCGAGGCGATCGCGATCTCCATTGGACGCCAGTTCTATCGCATTTCAGTGGGCGGCGTGCGCGACGAAGCGGAGATCCGCGGGCACCGCCGTACCTACGTCGGTGCCATGCCGGGGCTGTTGATCCAGGCGCTGCGGCGCGTGCAGGTGAAGGATCCCGTGCTCATGATCGACGAGATCGACAAGATGTCCAGCGGAGGGGCATCGGGCGATCCCACGGCCGCGATGCTGGAAGTGCTCGATCCATCGCAGAACGACGAGTTCGTGGATCACTATCTCAACCTGCCCTTCGACCTGTCGTCCTGCCTCTTCATCTGCACCGCGAACAACCTCTTCGATATTCCCGCGCCGCTGCGCGACCGGATGGAAGTCATCCGCATCGCCGGCTACACGGTGGAAGAGAAGGTGGAGATCGCATGGCGGTACCTGCTGCCGCGGCTGCTGGAAGAGCACGGAATCACCGACAAGGACATCCAGTTCACGGATGAGGTGCTGTCATTCGTGTCGAACCGCTACTCGCGCGAGGCGGGCCTGCGAAACTTCGAACGCAATCTCGCCGCGGTCATGCGCAAGCGCGCGCGCCGGAAGGCGGATGGCGAAGAAGGAGCCTGGGTGATCGACAACGCCAAGGTGGAGGACGTGCTGGGCAGCCCGCGGTATTCCGCCGCGGAGGCCGAAAAGGAGCCGGAGATCGGCGCGGTGACTGGGCTCGCGTGGACCTCCACCGGTGGCGATCTCATGCTGATCGAGGCGCTGTTGATGCCGGGGACGGGTCGGCTGACGGTGACCGGGCAGCTCGGCGACGTCATGCGTGAGTCGGTGGACGCGGCGTACTCGTACGTCCGATCGCGTGCGGTAGCGCTCGGCATAGACGACAAGGATTTCCGTGAACGCGACCTGCACATCCACTTCCCGGCGGGCGCCATTCCGAAGGACGGACCGAGCGCCGGGGTCGCGATTACACTGGCCACCGCGAGCGTCTTCAGTGCGCGCGCCGTGCGCCGTGATGTCGCGATGACGGGCGAAGTGACGCTGCGCGGCAAGGTGCTCGAGATCGGCGGCGTCAAGGAGAAAGTGCTCGCCGCGTACCGCGCCGGCCTGCGTGAGGTGATTCTCCCCAAGGCCAACGAGAAGGACCTGCGCGACGTCCCCCCGGAAGTCCGCCAGAACATGGCGTTCACCTTTGCGTCGTCCATGGAAGAAGTGTTTCGCATGGCGTTGCTGGAGAATGCGGCGCCAGAGCTTGCGGATCATGCACCTTCGCGCGTGGAAGTGCTGCCGCAACAGAAGGCGTCGGAGCTGGACGGAGAGATCGCGATCGAGCGCGGCTGACGCGCTACGGCGCGGCCATGAACTTCGAGAGGCTGTACAGCGCGAGTCCAGCTAACCCGCCGACCAGCGTTCCGTTGATCCGGATGAATTGCAGATCCTTGCCGATCGCGAGCTCGATCCGGCGGGACGTCGCCTGTGGGTCCCATCCCGCGACGGTCTGCGAAATAAGCTGCGCCACTTCGCCCTGATACCGTTCCACGAGCGCGAGCGCGACGTCCGCGATCACGCCGTCCACCTTGGCGAGCAGCACGGGGTCGGCCAGGACCGCCTCGCCAAACGCGTTCAGCGCGCGTTCGATGGTTCCCGGCGCGTACGCATCGGGATTCTCGGCGAATCGCGTCAGCGCATCCTTGGCATCGGTCCACAGCGACGCCGAGAAGCGGCGAATCACCGCCGCGTCGAGAATCTCGTGCTTCAACGTCTCGACGCGCTCGATCACTTCAGGCGAGTTCTGTAGCCGCTCGATGTAGTCGTGCAGGACCGTGTCGAAGCGCTGGCGCAGCGGATGCTGATCATCGGCGCTCACTTCGCGCAGGGTGCGCTCGATGGCCCCAACGATCTTCTGGTGGATCTTGTCGTCCACGACGCCCGGCACCCACCACGGACTCTCCTTCTCGATCTTGTCGCGCAGCACCTCCTGGTTCTCGGTGACGGCGCGTGCGATGAGCTTGATCGCGCCATCCAGAAGCTCCTGATGCCGATCGTTCTCCGTGATGACGGACAAGAGTTTGCCAGCGAGCGGCGCGACACGCGTTGACCGCAGCCGACGCTCCACCGCGCGGTCAATCAAGGCCTGGACGTCGTCCTCACGCAGAACGTGGGCGGCGCTCGCCAGCCCGGTGGCCGCTTTCCGCGCGATGAGCCGCGCGTTCTGCGGGTCCGCCAGCCAGCGCGCAAGATTCTCCGCCACATGCAGCGCCTGCAGCCGCGCGGCGATCACGTCGCGCGACAGAAAGTTGCGCTGGATGAAATTTCCGAGATTGTTCCCGACGCGATCCTTGCGCGCGGGTATGATCGCCGTGTGGGGTATGGGATTGGCGTGCGGATGGCGGTACAGTGCTGTGACCGCGTACCAGTCGGCGAGTCCGCCCACCATCGCGGCTTCCGCCGTCGCCCTGATGTAGCCGAGCCACGGATACCGCGGCTCGAAGATCCGCGCCACCGCGAAGACGGCTGCCGCGTGCACCAGAAGCCCGGTTGCACGGCGCTTCATCCGGTCCAGGAGGAGCTGCTTCTGCGCCTCGTCGAGGATCTGGACCACGCGAGCCTAACGCAGTCCGATGCGCCCGAGATCGAGCGGGGACGGAGACGCGCCTGCCGGAATGTCCGCATATAGAACGACGGGACGCCCCGCCACTTCGGACACCGTCAGCGTCACGGAACGACCCGCGCCCTGGTATGTCTTCGAGTCACCCGACGTCGCGCTCGTGGCGATCGCGTAGCGCGTCGCGATCGCCTGATCCATCTGCTCGCGAAACTCGCCCGCGTCCACCGCGGAATCCCACACGGTGACCCAGACGAGGCCGTCGCCCTGCGCGGTGCGCACGAGGCGATAGCGATCGCCATCCCATCCTCGCGCCGCGCGGATCGCACTGGCCTGATCGCGCAGATGATGATACAGCAGCAGGCGTGTCTCGAACTCGCCGAGATTGTTCTCGTACAGCGTCGTCGTTCCCGGCATTGCGGGCAGCGTGACCGCGGTGGGCGCGTCCCGCGTCCCGAAAAACGCTTCAGCGTGGAGAATCTGTTCCGTGGACACCGGGAGGTCGCCAAGCAGTTGCGCGTTCGGCGTCTTCTCACGAAAACGTCGCACGAATTCCGCGCCGCTCAGATACGGAAAGATCAGCGTCTCCTGAATGATGATCGGGGCCGTCGAGAACACCGGCATCTGGGTCTGCTGCTCGCGGATCATCTCGCGCACCCGATCCCATCCGCCGGGGAGTTTCGCGGCGAGGGTGCCGCCTCCGATGAGCACCTGGATGTGCGTGTAGGTGGCCTGTCCTTCCACCACCGCCTGCGCCGCGATCGTCCGGTCGTTCTGCCCCTCGACCGTTTGCAGCGAATCGAGGTTCAGATGCTGATCCTGCAGCGCGTGCACGAGCTCGTGCGCGACGGTAATACGAGCGATCTCGGGTTCCGCGCCCTCCACCACGTACAGCACCTTCGTCTCGGGATCGTAATAGCCCGCGACTTGCTCGGTGAGGAGATCCAGCATGAAGGCGCGGAGGTCCATCGTGTCCGGAAGCAATCCGAAGCGCCGGTACACGGCTTCCGCGCCGGCCAGCTCGCGCGACGCGCGCTCGTCATTGAACTGCTCTTCCACAAACTCGCGGACCTGCGCCTTGGATCGCACTTCGAGGCGGGGCGGCTTCCTGAAACGTAGTCCCGTCTCGCGCTCGATCTGCGGCACCACGGACGCGACGGTTTCCGCGAACGGCCCCGGGTCGTCGTTCGCCTTGCCCTCCCGGCGGTCACACGCCGCGCACGACACACCCATAAGGAGCGCGCAGATCGCGCGCGTTCCCGTCGCGCCGATCATTCCTCCCATTGCACGGTCCGTCCGGTGGACACACCGACCACGCGCGCGATGTCGTGTCCCCGCACCACGATCCCTTCCTCGATGAGCCGGCGCCGCAACTCCGCGATCCGCTCCCCGGCGTCCACCGGCGTGGTGAACGCGGGACCGGACGCGTCAGCCTCGGCCCCGCCTGCACGCGAGGCGGCCGGCGTCGCTGTGGCACCAGTGGCGTCCCCGTCAGGTGCGGGCGCCGCCGCGGGGGTGGGCTCCTCGCCGACGAACATCGCCTCCAACTCCGCCCCGAAGCGTTCCAGCGCGGCGAGACCGTCGCGCGCGAAGCGATCCAGCGAGTCGTCAACTCCCTCGCCGACGTCCTCCGCTGCCGCCGCGCGTTCACGCGTCCGTGCGCCCGCGCGGTGCGCCGCGCCTGCCGCTGCGCCCACGCGTGCCGCCTTCCCGGCGCGGATGAGCGCCTCCGTCGGCGCCGAGTACAGGGCCGTGGCGTGGGCATGCGCGCACGCTTCATCCAGCGCATCGAGCGCGCGATCGGGACGCATGCGATCGGTGAGGAACAGGTCGGTGAGCCGGATGGAGGCGGTGATCGCATCGTCGGCGATAACGACGTTGTGATGCCGCTCGAGCCGCTCGCGGCGTGCCTCGAGAATCTCGCGCGTCTCCGTTTCACTCAGCTCGCGGACGGTAATCTTCTGGAAGCGGCGCTCGAGTGCGGGATCGCCACAGACCCACCGCTCGTACTCGTCCGACGTCGTCGCCCCGATGACGCGGAACTCGCCACGCACCAGAGCCGGCTTCAGCATGTTCGCGGCATCCATGGCCGCGCCCATCGCGGTGCCCTGTCCAATGAGATTGTGCAACTCGTCCACGAAGAGAATGACATCCGGCGACGCGGATGTTTCGGCGACGAGACCCCGGATGCGTTCCTCGTACTGGCCGCGGTACGTCGTGCCGGCGAGGAGGCTGACGTGGTCCACGGCGAGAATGCGCATGCCGCGCAGCGACAGAGGCACGTCACCGCGCACCATGCGTTGCGCGAGCCCTTCCACGATGGCCGTCTTGCCGACCCCGGATGGTCCGACAAGCGCGGGATTGTTCTTGCCGTGACGCAAGAGGATGTCCACCACGCGCGCGATCTCGTCCGCCCGACAGCGCACGGGCTCGAGTCTCCCGGTGCGCGCGTCCGCTGTCAGGTCGCGCGTGAAGCGCGCCAGCACCTGGCCGTCCGAGCGCAGCATATCGTCGAGCATCACGCGACGATGACCCCGAAATACCACGCGATCAAGCGATCTCCCCAGAGCAGTGTCACCATGGCAGCGGGCGCAAGGAACACGCCGAAGGGAATCTGCGGCAGCTCGAATGGGGGCGGACCGAGTGCCAGCTCGGGTTGGGCCGCGGAACGCCCGCGGCGCATCCAGACCACCGGGGCGATCACCAGGGCCACGGCCGCCACCGCGAGCAGCGCGCCCACAAAAATGGTGAGCAGCGCGCGGCCAGGCCCAAGCGCCGCGCCGATCACCGCCATCAGTGTGACATCACCAAAACCCATCGCTTCCTTTTTCAGCACAACCTCTCCCAGCCACCCCGCGATCGCGATGGCGCCCGCGCCGGCGCACGCACCGATCAAGGCGTCATACACCCCCGCGAAGGGAGAGACCGAATTGAGCAGGGTGCCGATGAGCGCCGCGGCGAGCACGAACAGCAAACCGAACACCGTGAATCCGTCAGGAATGAGATAGTGCACGGCATCGGTGATCATGACACCAAGCAGCACGGTGGCGAACACTGCGATGCGCAGCATCGCGAGCGACGGGCCGTACGCAAGAAACGCGATCAGCCAGATCACCCCCACCGTCAGCTCTACGAGCGGATATACCGCGGAGATTCGCGTACGGCAGCCGCTGCAACGCCCGCGAAGAAAGGCCCACGAGAACAGCGGGATGTTCTCGAACCAAGGGATCGGCCGGGCGCACGCCGGACAACGCGATCGCGGTGACACGACCGACTGCTCCGCGGGCCAGCGCGCGATGCACACATTGAGAAAGGAACCGACGATCGCGCCCATCGCGAAAACGCTGGCCGCCATAATCGCATCGATCAGTGCCGGAGTCATGCTCGAAGCTGGTGCATGAGTATTCCCGCCGCTACCGCGGCGTTGAGTGACTCCACCCGCGCTGCGAGTGGCAGCGCCACCAGCCGATCGGCGGCGTCGCGTAGCGTGACGGAGAGACCGTTCGCCTCATTCCCCACGGCGATCGCGAGACGCGCTGGCGGCGTGATGCCCTCGAGAGCATCACCGGCCGCGTCCGCGCCCCACAGGACGACGCCGTGACGGGCGCGGAACTCCAGCAGCTCCGCAACGGTAATGAAGAGGGCAGGATGCACGAAATGCGCGCCCATGGCGGCTCGAACGGTCTTGGCACCCCAGAGATCCGCGGTGCCCGGCAGGGCGAAGGTCGCGTCGACGTCGAAAGCAGCGGCAGTGCGGAGCATCGTGCCGACGTTGCCGGGGTCCTGAATGCCATCGAGCACCAGGAATCGCGCGGTGGCAGGAATCGTGAGCGTTGCCAGCGGTCGCTCTGGAATCTCCCCAATGGCGAGAACGCCTTGCGGGGAATCCGTGCCCGCCGCGGTGGCGAAGTCACGCTCATCCAGAGCGGCGACCTCGACTCCGTGAGACTCGATCGCGGTTCGCAGCGCCGATCCGCGCGCTGTCTCGTCCAGTTGCGGTGAAATGAGAACTCCTCGCACGCGAATAGTGGAGCGCAGCAGCTCCTCGACCGCGCGCACGCCTTCGGCCACGAAGAACTGCTGTCGCTCGCGCGCCTTCCGGCGTCGAAGGTCGCGCGCCAACGTCAGCAGTCTCACGACAGAATGCCCCGCGACCTGCGCGGGAATGGCTCTTGCAAAAAAGGCCACTGACACCGTTGCGAGCACACTCTCGCGGGAGCATGAATGAAACACCTTGTCCTCACCATCGCCGCTACCACCTTGCTTGCGGGGTGCGGCGTGTCCACGCAACAGGAAGTTCAGCTCGGTACGGATTACGCGCGGCAGATCAACGCTCAACTGCCCATCGTGGACGACCCCGAGATCAACCGGTACATCAACGTGCTGGGCGACTCCATCGCCACGCTCGCGGATGATCGCAACCTGGAGTGGCGCTTCTTCGTCGTGGACAGCAAGGAGGTCAACGCCTTCGCCGTCCCTGGCGGCTTCATCTACATCAACCGCGGATTGATCGAGCGGACCCACACCATGTCGCAGTTGGCGGGCGTGCTCGGGCACGAAATCGGGCATGTGACGGAGCGGCATTCCATCGAGCAGATGCAGAAGTCGCAGAAGGCGAACATCGGTGTGACGCTCGCATGCGTGCTCACCCGCGTGTGCGACAGTCAGGCATCCCAGGCGCTCATCAACGTCGCCGGCAGTGCGGTCTTCGCGAAGTTCAGCCGCGAGGCCGAGGAAGAGGCCGACAACGTCGGGATTGCGAACGTCGTGCGCGCGAACATTCATCCGAATGGCATTCCCGAGATGTTCGAGATTCTGCTGGAAGAGCGGCGCCGGAGTCCGGAAGGGGTGGATGCGTGGTTCAGGACGCACCCCATCGAGGAAGACCGCATCGCGAACACGCGGGCGAAGATCAGCAAGATCGACCCCGTGATTCTTCAGTCGCTCACGCGCGACTCGCGCAACTATCAGCTGTTCAAGCAGCGCGTGGCGTCCTTGCCACCGTCTCCGCAGCCCCGCGCGCGCTAACGCCGGGCGTTGTACAGTACGCACCGCGCCGCGCAACTCGCGCGGCGCGTTTGCGTTTCGGGGTACCCGCGGCGCCGTCATGCGGCCGGAAGCCGCCGCACGAACTCGGTCACGAGCCGCTCGAAGTCGCGCTCGACGCGTTTCGTCGCATCCAGCACCTCGGCGTGGTTCAGCGGCGCGGCCGTGATGCCGCACCCCAGGTTGGTGATGCAGCTGACACCGGCCACGCGCATTCCGATCGCCCGGGCGACGATTACCTCCGGGACTGTGGACATCCCCACCGCGTCGATGCCGAGGCGCTCGAACATGCGCACCTCGGCCGGCGTTTCATAGGAGGGACCTAGCAGCCCCGCGTACACACCGGAGGTCAGCGGCACGCCGACGGACAACGCCGCATCCTGCAGGAGTGCGAGCAGCTCGCGGTCATACGGCTCGGACATGTCCGGAAATCGCACTTCGCCGCTCTGGGTCGCGCCGATCAGCGGATTGCGAAACATCAGATTGACATGATCCGCGATCGCCATGAGATCGCCCGGCCGAAACGTGCGCCGCAGTCCGCCGGCCGCGTTGGACACGAACAGTGTTCGCGCGCCGAGCGCGTGGACGACGCGCACGGGAAACCCCGCGAGAGCGGCGTCGTGCCCTTCGTAGAGATGGAAACGGCCGGCGAGTGCGACGATCGGACGGCCGGCGAGCGATCCGGCGATCAGCATCCCCGCATGACCTGCGACGGTGGCGCGCGGGAAGCCCGGCACCTCGGAGAACGGAATACGGCGCGCGTCCTGAATCCGGTCGGCGAGCGATCCCAGTCCTGATCCAAGAACGATCGCCAGCTCTGGCGCTCCCGTATCGAGTCGCGCGCGCACCACGTCCGCCGCCGCGCGCGCGGCCTCCGCGGAATACGCGGACTGTTCCGTCATCGCGCGACCTCCGCACGCAGCGCGGCAATCTCGCTGGTCGCGCGCGCGACCAAGGCTTCGCGTTCCGCGGGAGCAAGGAAGGCACTCTCGAAGCCATTGAGAGCGATGCGCGCCAGGTCGTCGAAGCTCATTTCAAGGTGTCGCGCCGCGAAGCGATACTCGTCCGTCAGTGTCGTTCCGCTCATCAGACGATTGTCGGTGTTGAGCACGACGTGCAGCCCGTGGGCGAAATACGCGCGCAGCGGATGCGATTCATAGGATTCGGCGGCGCGCGTCTGCACGTTGCTCGTCAGGCAGATCTCCAGCGTGATCTGCCGTTCCTTCACGAGATCCGTGAGCGCGGTGTCCTCGATCAGCCGGGTGGCGTGGCCGAGGCGCTGCGCTCCGCACACGTGAACGGCCTCGCGCACGGACGCGGCGCCGTCTCCCTCCCCGGCGTGGCAGGTGCACGAGAGATCGTGGGCGTGCGCATGCGCGAACGCCGCGGCATGCACCGACGCGGGGTTCCCGGCTTCTCCCCCCGCGAGATCGAAGCCGACAACGCCGGAGTCGCGATAGGCGACGGCGAGCCGCGCCAGCTCGAGCGACACCGCCGGCGACATGTTGCGGATCGCGCACACGATCACGCGTCCGACGATCCCGAAGTCCCGCGCCGCACGCGCCAGACCCCGGAGCGGAGCCTCGACCGCGTCGCCGAGGGTGAGCGCCTGGCGCGCGTTGAGCACCGGCGAAAAGCGCACTTCGATGTAGCGAACGCCGTCCATCGCCGCGTCCTCGCCGAGCTCGTACGCGATGCGCTCGAGGGCATCGGCCGTTTGCATCACCGACAGCGTGACGCTGAACCGCTCGAGATACTCCTCGAGATTGTGCGCGTCGCGCACCAGCATGTAATCGCCGAGCGCCTGCGCGTCGTCGGCCGGCATCGCCACGCCGTATTCTCGTCCCAGCTCGAGCAGTGTCGCCGGTCGGACGGAGCCGTCGAGGTGACAGTGCAACTCGGCCTTGGGCAGCCGCCGCAGCAGCTCCCTCGAAGGCAATGGAGGCATGCGCGTCAGTCCGGGAGGTCGTCGTCGGGCGCCGCGGCGGTCCTCGCGGTCACTACCCGGAAGATCGCGCCGCCGAACACCGGCGTGTCCGACGCCGCCGGAAGCCCGCGACTGTCGGTAATCGCCCGCGTCCCGGCGACTACGGCGTCGGCGAGCGAGGCATTCAGGTGACGCACCGCATCGAGCGCGGTCGCGTCCGCTGGAAGCGACACGCCTGTGCCGTCAATGTACACGCGGACGTCCGCGCTCATT
>JANNOC010000386.1:0-4161 GCA_031398865.1 Gemmatimonadota bacterium
GGTGAGCCTCGCGACCACGGTGGTGTTCCTCATGTTCATTCAGCTGACCAAGGCGATCGGGGGCAAGGGACTCATCACACCGGAACTGGCGGCGTGGATCCCCAACGCGATCTTCTTCGTCATGGGATCCTATCTGTTGTCGCGGGCGCGCACGTGACCGCGGGGCCGGCCCAGGGATGAGCGCTCCACTGTATCCGTCGGGCACCGACCAGCACCCGACGACGCAGTTTCCGATCGTCCAGCGTACCTCCATCCGCTTGTTCCGGCGGGTGACCCGTGCCATCTTCGGCGCGTTCCGAGGAGTCGGCCTGCGCGCGTATTTTCTGCGCGAGATTGGCCGAGCGCTCGCCGATCCGGCGACCTACCTCGCCGAGACGATCAGGCAGATGCGCAACGTCGGCGTGGACTCGTTACCGCTCACGATCATTGTCGCGGGCTTTCTGGGAGCGGTGACCGCGTTCCAGACGTACTACCAGCTGTTCGCCGGGGTGCAGCTTTCGGTGGTGGGACTCATCGTGCGGCAGAGCATCATCCTGGAACTGGGGCCCCTGCTCACCGCGCTGGTGTTGACGGGGCGAGTCGGCGCGCGTATGACCGCGGAGATCGGCACGATGCGCGTGACCGAGCAGATCGACGCACTGGAGACGCTGGCATACGACCCCGTCGCGTTTCTCGCGGTGCCCCGGATCATCGCGGCGCTCGTCATGCTGCCGGTGCTCACGGTGATCGCTGACGCGACGGCCATTCTGAGCGCCTATCTGACGTTGATGGTGGCAACGCCAGTCACGAGTGACGATTACATCAGTGGGTTGCGTCTCGCCTTTACCCCCTTCCAGATTTCCTACAGCCTCATCAAGGCGCTGTCCTATGGGGGCGCCATCGCCTTCGTGTGTTCCTACGAGGGCTACGTGACCGAAGCCGGCGCCGAGGGCGTGGGACGGTCCACGGCGAAAGCCGTCGTTATCGCATCGGTTTCCATCCTCGTCCTCGACGGAATCATCGCGGCCTTGCTCGCACAATTCATTCAGGCATGAAACGCCGCGACGAAGTGCTGGTCGGCTTCCTCCTGACGGTCGCGGTCGTCATCGCGATCCTCGGCACGATCTGGCTCGTCCGCGGAGGATTGTCGTCCGGCTACCCGCTGTACGCCCGCTTCCCCTGGGGCGACGGCCTCAAGCAGGGGCAGCCCGTCATGCTGGCGGGCGTGACCATCGGCTACGTCGGGAAGGTGGAGCTCGATCCGAACGGCACGCTCGTCGTGCACATGAGCATCAACGACGAGTACAAGATTCCCGAAGGGTCCACCGCGCGAGTCATCGGCGTCGGAATCTTCGGCGATCGCGCGATCGCGCTGACACCGCGCGGTCCGAACCCACGCTCGGTTCCGGCGGGCGACACGCTGGTCAACACGCAGTCCCAGCCGACCACGGAACAACTCCTCGCGAAAGTGGATACCATCGGGCAGAGCATCGCCGACGTGGCGCAGAAGTTCGAGGTGGAACTGGTACAGAAGGGAGGCATCGACGACCTGCGGCGTACGCTGGCGTCCACCAACGCACTGGTCGCGCAGCTCTCGACGATCGCGTCCGAACAATCGCGACAACTCAGCCTGACGATGGTGTCATTGCGCCGGTCGGCGGCGGCGGTGGATTCGGCGTCCATCGATTCCACTGTGCGGAATCTGCAGACGACGTCAGCGAACATGTCCGCGATCACCGGCGAGCTGCGCACGACGACGACGCAGCTCAACAGCGTGCTCGCGAAGATCGACACCGGCGCGGGAACCGTCGGCAAGCTCGTGAACGATTCTCTGCTCTATCGTGACATGCGCTCGCTCGTCACACGGCTCGATTCCCTGACTGCCGACTTCAAGAAGAACCCGCGGCGGTACATCAACCTCGAGATTTTCTAGGGCTGGCAGAGCATGCGTCGTTCTGTCTTCCACACGAATCCTTCGCGCGTTTTCGCGCTCGCCGGAGTGCTTCTGCTCGCGGCCGCTTGTCACGATTCCGCGGGGCCTGGCGAACCGGGCCTGGGCATCCCCGTCTCCGGCGAATTCCGGGGAACGGTCTTCGCGGATTCGTTCGCGACACGTGATTTCGTCGCGGGTCGCTCGGGCGAGACAACCGTGTCCGTGTGCGGCCCTGCCGGCACGAACTTCAACATCGCGATCGTCGGTGTCGAAGGCGCGTCGGCTGCGACGGGCTCGCATTGCGAGGAGCTGACGTTCCGCGCCGAGCTGGCGGGGCGGTACACCGTTCGCGTCACCGCCGTGCGAGGCGAAGGGCCGTTCAACGGCTGCTTCAGCAGCGGAATCGCGCGCTGCCGCGTGCGCGTTCCTATGCGCACCGATCCGCGAGTGCCTGCGGACTATTACCTCACCGCGGAAGGCAAGAGCGGGACGGCGCTGATCGCCGAGCTGCACACGATCGCGAAGCGGGGCCACACGGTGTTTACCTACGCGGACATCCGGGATTCGATGTACGCCAACATCGAAGACCCGGACAACGACAACGTCGTGATTGACGTGTACCTCGGCCGCGCCGCGTCGCCGCTCTACAATCGTGCGACGGCCGCGGCCGCCAGCATCAACACCGAGCATTCATGGCCGCAGAGCCGCGGTGCGGGAGAAAGCCCCGCCATGTCCGACGTGCACCACCTCTTCCCGTCAGATGAAGAGGCGAACAGTCGGCGTTTGAACCACCCGTTGGGCGTCGTCACGGGTACGATCTACTGGACGAGCCCCGCGCAGCCTGGATCGCCGGGAGATGTGAGCCGGCTCGGCCTGAACGCGGTGCGGGATACGGTGTTCGAGCCGCGCGCCTCGCGGAAGGGTGACGTCGCGCGGGCGCTCCTGTATTTCTACGTGCGCTACAAGCTGGACCCGACGCCGTCGTTCACGCTGGCGAACTTCAACCTCGAAGAGGCAACGCTGATCGCGTGGGCCAAGGCTGATGAGCCGAGCGTCTACGAGCGCGACCGGCACGAAATCGCGGTTCGCGTGCAGAAGAACCGGAACCCGTTTGTGGATCGGCCGGATTTCATCGATCTGATCGGAGATTTTCCGAATCAGTAGGTGGGATCGGTACCGGTACGGGGAAGAACGAGTTGTCACTAATCAGTCTTCAGTGATCAGCTTCAGTACGTGCTACCGACAACTGAAAAACTGAGAACTGAAAACTGACAACTGACGACTCGTCGTTCCGCGTACTGGTCCGAACGCCTCTTGCCGACTCCCCCCGCCCGATATATGTTGAGAAAGAACACTCACCCTGACGGAGCTCCACCGCTGATCATGCAGTCTTCCTATCTCCTCACCTCACTCCTCCGGAAGCACGGGCCACGCGCATTCGTGCGCATGGGCGTAGTGCGCCCAGGAGCGACGATGGACGGCGGTATTCCCGCCAGAGGACGAGCACCCTAGGAGATCAGGATTCGCTGTCGTGATCCGGCCTTTCGGGTGCTGTCCCTCCCCAAAAGGCCTTTTTGCTGCCCCACAGCCAGCGGATCACTGACATGAATCAAGCAATCATCAAACGATATATCGGCCAGCCCACACGGCTGCCTCCGGAGCTTCGTGCGCGCATCGAGCACGCCTGGGGCGGACAGCCCGTGCAGCTGTACGCGCTCGCCGATCTGGATCACGCCCTGCACCTGAGCGAGTCGTGGCTCGCTCTGGGACCGGAGCAGGTCACTTTTGCGCGCCAGACACCCGACGGCGGGTGGGAGCTGCAGTCGGCACCGCGGGCGCGTATTCGCGCCGTACAGGAATCGCCCGGTCTGAGCGCCAACACGCTCACGCTGGTAGGCGAGCCTCACGAGCCGGCGATCGCGTCGGTACGGTACACGCAGCGCCAGCGCGGCGCGTTCGAGAACATCCGCTTCGTCCTCGATGAGGCGCTGGCGGGACGCGCGGTCGCGCCTGACGACGCCGATCGGGTGTACGCCGATGCTGTCGCGCGGCCGGTGCGGGAAGCGCAGGCCTTGGTGGCGGGCCGGGAGTCGGCGGTGATTCTCCGCCTGCTCCGGTATCTCGTGCCGTATCGCCGGCAGCTCACGCTCGGCCTCACGGCCGCGGCGGTGGTGACGCTCGCGAGCCTCGTTCCGCCGTATCTCGCCGGATATCTCATCGACCGCGTGGTGCGGCCGGCGGAGGAGGGT
>JANNOC010000408.1:0-8616 GCA_031398865.1 Gemmatimonadota bacterium
GGACGTGGCACGCGTGCTTCGCTCCCTCGCATACGCGAGCGATGGGCCAATTCGGGCGACCCGCGGCGTGGACGCTTCCTCGGGGCCGGCGGCGCTCGTGATCCTCTATGATCTGCCCCTCACGCGTCGCGAGCTGGCGGACATGCTGGGGAGTGGCACTCCGCAGATCGTGGCGCTCGTGCAGCCGCGACAGCTCCCGACGCTGCGCGGCTACGCCGCGGGCGGTTCGGTGCGCCCGTTGACGCTTCCCGGGCCGATGGCTGACGCGCGACGGCGCGAACACAATCTGCAAGTCGAATTGCGGGCGGCCCTGGCCGACGGCGCACCCACGAGCGAGTTGCTGGTGCTCGAGCCCCTCCTCGAAGAGTTCGACGGGATCGAGCTCGCGGCGGCCGCGTTGCGCCTGCTGAAGCGCGCGCGTGAATCGAAGGCACGCGCGGAGCCGCGTCCGGAGGTGAGGGAGGAGCCGCGCGAGAGCACGGCGGAGCCTGCGACGCATGAGTTTACCCGCGTCTTCATGACCATCGGTTCCATGGACGGAGCCAAGGCGGGTGATCTCGTGGGGGCGATCACCAACGAATGTGGGATCACGCGCCAGGAGATCGGGAAGGTGGACGTGCGAGAGAACCACTCCCTGGTGGATATCGCCACGCCTGTGGTCGAGCAGGTATTGCTGAAGATCAACGGCGTTTCGGTGCGTGGACGACGCATCGTCGCCCGGTTGGAGCGAGATCGGGCCGGAACGCGTGACGCGGCAGCGGGAGCACGGCCCGCGCGCGAGTCGGGGCGGCCGGACCGCGGCGGGTCGGATCGCGGCGACCGGCCGCGTTCGCCGGCTGGTGGGCGGGGACGTGACACTCGCCCGGCGATGGGTGCACGCGACGCGGGGCGCGACGCTGGGCGCGGAGATCGCGGCGGCACGGGCAGACCACGACCACCTCGCGGAGAACACGGGACGCGTCCCGGAGGCGGGGCCCGCCCCGAACGGAAAGGCCGTTCCGACTCCGCTGGTCACGGCGGGCGCACCGACGGCGATCGGGGTGGTCGGACTGCCCGCGATGAACCGCGCGACTGGGCCGCGCGTGGCGAGCAGATGCGCCACTCCCGCCGCGGAGGACGCGACGGTACATGAGCGGCGGGTATCAGCTCGCCGGCGGCTGGATCGAGGTCATTGCCGGGGTGATGTTCAGCGGCAAGAGCGAAGAGCTATTGCGGCGCATCCGGCGAGCGGTCATCGCCCGCAAGCGTGTCCAGCTCTTCAAGTCGCATCTGGACGACCGGTATGCCGGCCGCTTCGCCGTGTCGAGTCACGACGGTCATTCGCACGACGCGATTCCTGTCGACTCGTCGGTGCAGATCGCGCAACGTCTCGATCCGACCGCGCAGGTCATCGCCATTGATGAAGCGCAGTTTCTGGACGCTGGTATCGTGCGGCTCGCGACGTCGCTCGCTCAGCGCGGGCGGCGTGTGATTCTCGCGGGAACGGATACCGATTTCCGGGGCGAGCCCTTCGGCCCGATGCCCCAGTTGCTCGCCGTCGCCGAAGTCGTGGACAAGCTGCACGCCATCTGCGTGCTGTGCGGCGCACCGGCCAGCCGGAATCAGCGGCTCATTGGGGGACGGCCAGCGTCCTACGACTCGCCGACCATCATGGTGGGCGCCGCCGACACCTACGAGGCGCGCTGTCGCATGTGCCACGCGATCGGCGTACCGCACGAGGGACAGGGCTCGCTGCTCTGAACGCTCATCCCGAATGCGCGGCGAGGATGTCCGTGTCCGTCACCGCACGTGGCGATACAGGAGCTCCAACAGCTCGTCGTACATCGCATCGGCCTCACCCGCGCCGGATCGACTGGCGTTGGTCGCGCAGTGACGCAGATGCGTGCGCATGAGCTCTCGACCCACCGCACGCAGCGCTTCGTGCACGGAAGAGATCTGCGTCATGATGTCCACGCAGGGCCGGTCATCCTGCACCATGCGCTGCAGTCCGCGCACCTGCCCTTCGATCCGCCGCAGCCGCGTCAGATGACGTTCCTTTTCTGCTGGATCCACACCGGCCGCCGTGCGAGACGCACCGCCGCCTGGCGAGATGCCACGGCCGCGGGCGCTGTCAAAAAGGGAATCTTCCGCGACACCGGTTGCGTCACTCTCCAGGGGCTGATCGGCGCTGTGACTCATGCGGGGACGCTTGTGGTTTTGTCGGTACGCCTGATACCCCCAGTGGGTACGAAGCCATCACACGTTATACCCCACCACCCTATTCAGTCAAGCGAGACCGGATTGCTGATTCCAATCTGCGCCCAACTCTTGCACCAGATGTCAGCCTGTTTGTGTTGACAAGAGCATCCAATGACCCAACCTTGCACGCACGTCTATCTCTCCGAGCGGTCGCGCATCCGGCGCGGCCGATCCGCCCCGGCGATCTTCCCGAGGTCACCTTCCGTGACGCTGCTCGTCGGCCTGACCGGCAACATCGCGAGTGGGAAGTCCACCGTCGCCCGCCTGCTCTCCGAGCGCGGCGCGACGGTCATCGACGCCGACGTCCTGTCGCGCCGCGTCGTCGAGCAGGGCACGCCCGCCTATCGCGAGATCGTGCGCCGGTGGGGTGAAGACGTCATCTCGACCGACGGCGTCCTGGACCGCGCCGCACTGCGACGCCGCGTCTTTCGCGACGAGTCGCAGCTCGACGAGCTCAATCGCATCATCCACCCCGAAGTCATGCGCCTGCGCGACCGGCTCGTGGCGGAAGCGCGCCAGCGCGGCGATCGCATCGTGGTCTGCGACATTCCTCTGCTCTTCGAGAAACATCTCGCGGACGAATTCGACCGCATCATTCTCGTTGACGCGCCGCGTCCCCTGCGCCTCGAGCGCCTGGTGCGCGAACGCGGGTTGAGTGAAACGGAAGCGATGGACATGATCGCCGCGCAAATGCCGGCGGAACTCAAGCGCGCGCGGGCCGACGTCGTCGTGGACAACACGAGCACGATCCGGGCGCTGGAAGAGCGCGTGGCGGAAATATGGAGCTCCCTCGAGTTGCACGCCGTCGCTAGTAGAACAGCCGCGATGTCGTGAGTGCACGTCCCGCGCTGGCGTGTCAACGGCTTCCCGCCTCGGGAGGCCGTTTTGCTTGACAACGCGCGCGGGTGCCGGATAGACTATGCGCCGACCGTCACCACCCTTTGCGGAGACCGGAGTGGCCGAGATTCCGAGCGACCTGCTGTATACGGAGGAGCACGAATATGTGAAGTCCGCGGGCGCCGACATCGTGCAAATCGGCATCACGGACTACGCGCAGGGCGAGCTGGGCGACATCGTCTACGTCGAGTTGCCGAAGGTCGGCTCCAAGTACGGGACGCATGACGTCTTCGGCACGATCGAGGCGGTGAAGGCGGTGTCCGAGCTGTTCTCCCCAGTGGCCGGGGAAGTTGTCGAGATCAACGCACGCCTCGACAAGGAACCCAGCCTGGTGAACAGCGATCCCTTCGGCGAAGGCTGGATGATCAAGTTGAAGCTCGCGAACCCCGCCGAGCGCCAGAAACTGCTCGACGCGCAGGCCTACGCGAAGCTCGTCGGGCAGTAGCGCGGTCGCGCGGCCGCCGCACTACCCTTCCGCCGCCACCTCGTCCGCGTACGCGTCCGCCGGCAGGCAGGAGCACACGAGGTGCCGGTCACCATACGCGCTCTCGATACGCGCGACCGCTGGCCAGAACTTCCGCTCACGGCACCACGGCGCGGGGAAGGCGGCCCGCTCGCGCGTGTAAGCATGGTCCCAGGCGTCGCTCACCACGCGTGACATGGGATGCGGGGCATGCTTGAGCGGATTGTCCTGACGATCCATGACGCCGGACTCGATCTCCCTGATCTCCTCGCGAATCCCGATGAGCGCCTCACAGAAGCGGTCCAGCTCCGCCTTGGGCTCGCTCTCCGTGGGCTCGATCATCAACGTGCCGGCGACCGGGAAGGACACCGTCGGCGCGTGGAATCCGTAATCCATGAGCCGCTTCGCGATATCCTCCACCTCCACGCCGGAACTGCCCTTCACGGATCGCGTGTCCACGATGCACTCGTGCGCCACCATGCCTTTCGTGCCGCGATACAAGATGGGGAAGTGCGACTCGATCCGTTTGGCCACGTAGTTGGCGTTCAGAATCGCGATCGCGGTCGCGCGCGTGAGTCCGGCGCCGCCCATCATTTCGATGTACATGTAGGAGATCGGCAGAATGCTCGCGCTGCCCCACGGCGCGGCCGACACGGCACCGACGATGGTCTGCCCGTCGAGCGCGATGACCGGGTGACCGGGCAGAAATGGCGCGAGGTGACTGGCAACGCCGATCGGGCCCATCCCCGGGCCGCCCCCGCCATGCGGGATGCAGAAGGTCTTGTGCAGGTTCAGGTGGCAGACATCCGCGCCAATGTCACCGGGCCGGCACAGTCCGACCATCGCATTCATGTTCGCGCCATCCATGTACACCTGTCCGCCATTGGTATGCACGATCTCGCATACCTCGCGGATTCCTTCCTCGAACACGCCATGTGTGGACGGATAGGTCACCATCAGCGCGGCGAGATCGTCCCGATGCTGCTCGGCTTTCGCGCGAAGATCCGCGATGTCGATATTGCCGCGCGGATCCGTTTTCACGACCACAACCGACATCCCTGCCATCACCGCGCTTGCCGGATTGGTGCCGTGCGCCGACTGTGGCGTCAGACACACCGTGCGGTGACTGTCGCCGCGGGATTCATGGTAGCCGCGGATGGCAAGCAGGCCGGCATACTCCCCCTGTGATCCCGCGTTAGGCTGGAGGGACACCTTCGCGAAGCCGGTGATCTCGGCGAGCGCGCGCTCCAGGCGGTCGAAGAGTTCGCGATACCCGGCCGCCTGCTCCCGTGGCGCAAATGGATGCAGCCGGCCGATCTCCGGCCACGTCACGGGGAACATCTCGGCAGTCGCATTGAGTTTCATCGTGCAGGAGCCGAGCGCGATCATGGAGTGCACCAGCGACAGGTCGCGCGATTCGAGCAAGCGGATGTACCGCAGCATCTCCGTTTCGGAGTGGTGGGTGTTGAACACCGGATGCTGCAGGTAGGCGCTGGTGCGCGCGAAGCGCTCGTCATAGCGCGCGTCCGCCGTCGCCAGCAGTTCGTTCACTGACGGCGGGGCCCCGCCGAATACGCCGAGCAGGTCGCCAAGGTCTCCCGCCGACACAGTTTCGTCGAGAGCAATCGCGATGCTGTGCTCGTTCAGCGCCCGGAGATTGATACCGCGTCCGGCCGCCGCGTCTATAATGTCGGCAGCAGATCGGTCGCCCAGGTTGACGCGCACGGTGTCGAAGAAGTCCGCGTGCACCACCGCGAAGCCGAGCTGCTCGAGGCCGGCGGCCAGCGCCGCGGTCAGAGCATGCACCCTCCGCGCGATGCGCCGGATCCCCTCGGGTCCGTGCCACACCGCAAACATGCTTGCGATCACCGCGAGCAGCACCTGCGCGGTGCAGACGTTGCTCGTCGCCTTTTCGCGGCGAATGTGCTGCTCGCGCGTCTGCAGCGCCATGCGCAGCGCCGGCCGGCCGTCCGCGTCGCGCGACACCCCGATGATGCGACCCGGCAGCTGGCGCTTGAGCTCATCCCGCGTGGCGAGATACGCGGCGTGTGGCCCGCCATACCCCAGCGGAACGCCGAATCGCTGCGTGCTGCCAACGACAATGTCCGCTCCCCACTCGCCAGGCGGGGTGATGAGCGCGAGGCTCAGCAGATCCGCCGCGACGACGACCATCGCGTCCTGTTCGTGCGCCCGCTCGCACAGCGCGCGGTAATCGTAGATAGCCCCGTCGCTCGCCGGATACTGGAGCAGGACGCCGAACACGTTCGTGCCCAATGTCGCCGCGGTGTGCTCGCCGACTTCCACCGCGATGCCGCGCGCCCGGGCACGCGTCTGCACGACGTCAATCGTCTGGGGATGGCAGTCTGCCGCGACGAAGAATGTGTTCTTCACCGCGCTGCCCTTGACCGCATACGCCATGGAGAGCGCCTCCGCCGCGGCGGTCGCTTCGTCGAGAAGCGAGGCGTTGGCGATCGGAAGCCCCGTGAGGTCGATGACCATCGTCTGGAAATTCAGCAGTGCTTCCAGCCGGCCCTGGGCGACTTCGGCCTGGTACGGCGTGTAGGCCGTGTACCAGCCGGGATTCTCGAGGATGTTGCGCTGAATGACCGGCGGCGTAATGCAGTCCGAATACCCCATGCCGAGATACGACCGGAAGATTCGGTTCTTCCCGGCGAGCTGGCGCAGTCCCTCCAGCGCCTCGAACTCGCTGCGCTCCCCCGGGAGATTCAGAGGCGCGCGCATGCGGATTGCGGCCGGGATGGTCGCGTCGAGCAGTTCGTCCAGCGTGGCGAATCCGAGCAGCTGGAGCATCTCTTCAACTTCGGCGTCACTCGGCCCGATGTGCCGCGCGATGAAGCTGTCGAATCCGGCTGCGCTGGCGGTGGTGGACGCTGTCTGCATGGAATCCTCGAGAGCCTGTGGCGCTCCGGAACGCGCGGGGAGAGAGCGGCGCTCACGCGCCACGACCGTCACGGCGGAGATCTGACGCGCACTAATCTAGTGTCATGGTCCAGATCGCGGGAAAAGCTGGGCATTCCGGGTTTCTGCCGGAGAGTTCCGTGGTCGCCCCACGCAGTCCCAGAGGGTAACTTCGCATGCGCACTGAACCGGCACGAGCTCGCTCGCCCTCTTCGTCGCTCTCTTCCATGCGCTGGCGCCTTCTCCTCACGCCGCCCGATCGCGGCACTCGAAACATGGCGCTCGACGACGCCCTGCTGGCCCGCGCACGCGCAACGGGCGAGAGCGTCCTGCGCATCTACACGTGGCTGCGCCCCACCCTGTCGCTGGGACGCAACCAGACGGCGCGCGGCAAGTACGACCTGGCGCGCGCACACGCCGAAGGCGTCGACATCGTCCGGCGGCAGACGGGTGGGCGGGCCGTGCTGCACCATCGCGAGATCACCTACAGCGTCACCGCGCCGGCGCCGGACGATCTGTCACTTCGCGAATCGTACGCGCGCATCAATCGTCTGCTCCGCGACGGACTCCGACGGCTCGGGGTGGCGGTGGAGATAGCCATTGGCGCCGCGCCCGCGCCGCGTCCCGGCCTTGCGCCCTGCTTCGATACATCGACCGCGGGCGAGCTGGTGGTCGCGTCGCGCAAGCTCGTCGGCAGCGCACAATGGCGCGAGCGCGGCGCGCTGCTGCAGCACGGCTCGATACTCGTTGACGATGACCAATCACGCGTGACCTCCTTGCTTCTGGACTCGACCGAACCACACGCCGCACCCGCAACGCTGCGCGAGGCGATCGGCGCTGCCCCCACCGATGTTGAGGTGGCCGACGCGATGTTCGCCGCCGTTCGCGCGCTGGAGGATGCGGACGCGTCCGACCTCGAGAGCGACGCAGCGCTCGATGCGCTCACGCGCAGCGCGCAGTCGCGCTTCGAGGATACCCGCTGGACATGGCGCCGCTGAGGGCGCCCGATGCATGTTCCTGTGCTCATACCGTCATCTCAACCTGACCATCCTCACCATGCGCGCTGCCCTTGCGGTCACCCTGCTTTCGCTCGCTCTCCTCGGCTGTGGCAAGGACGCGGATGACGCGCCTCCCGGAAGTGGCGACGGGGCGGCCAGCGACAACGGCGGAACCGTTGTGATCGCCGCATCCGGCGAGCCCGACATTCTGTTGCCGCCGCTGGTCGGCAGCGCGGTCGCCGACGCGGTCACGGACATGCTCTTCGACCCTCTTGCCGCGATCGGCACCGAGTTGAACACGGTCGGGGATCGCGGCTTTCAGCCGCGTCTCGCCGAGCGCTGGAGCTGGAGCGCCGATTCGCTGTCCATCGCCTTCCATGTGAATCCGCGGGCGCGGTGGCACGACGGAGCGCCCGTGCGCGCCCGCGACGTCACGTTCTCGCACGCATTGTACGTGGATCCCGCCACCGGATCGCCCATCGCGGCCAATCTGGCCAGCATTGACTCGGTGACCGCGCGGGACTCGATGACGGCGGTGTTCTGGTTCAAGCGCCGCACACCCGAGCAGTTCCATGACGCGGCGTACGCGCTCGTGATCCTCCCCGAGCATCTGCTCGCCAGCGTCAAACACGCCAATCTCAAGTCGTCCCCATTCGCGCGCGCGCCCGTCGGCACCGGCCGCTTCCGCTTCCTGCGCTGGGAACCCGGGACGCGCCTGGAGTTGATCTCTGACACGGCCAACTATCGTGGCCGTGCCCGGCTGGACAGGGTGATCTTCGCGTTCGCCCCCGACTTCACCGCGGCCGCGACCAAGCTCTTCGCGGGCGAGGCGGATTTCTTCGAAACGCTGCGTCCGGAGCAGCTCGTCGAGATCGCCAAGCACGCACAACTTCGCACGGTGCCGTATCAGTCCCTGGACTATGCCTACGTCCAGTTCAACCTTCGGTCGCGCGATGGAGGACGCCCGCATCCCCTCCTCGGCGAGCGGGAGTTGCGTCGCGCACTGTCCATGGCCCTGGACCGCGAGCGGATGGTGAAGAACGTGTTCGACTCCCTTGCTGTCGTGGGAGTCGGCCCAGGGCCGCGCGGGCAACCGACGAC
>JANNOC010000468.1:0-2000 GCA_031398865.1 Gemmatimonadota bacterium
CCTTGCCCTTCGGCCCGAGCGCCTTGCCGAGGGCCACGGCGAGGGCCTTCGGGTCCATGCGCTCGTCGTCGCCCTCGAGGAACAGGCACTGGTAGCCACCCTGCAGGCCGGCGCCGTCCTGCTGGATCTCCTCCTCCTTGAATTCGCGCGGATCGGAGCCGAGGGTCGTGCGGATGGCCGCCACCTTGAGGGCCAGGTCTTCACTGGCGGCGAGGCCCGGTTCGGCGATCGCGTCGGGCTGGGCGGCCACTTCGAGGTTGGAGGCCTGACGGTAGGTCATCAGGGCCGGACCCCGTCCACACGCCCGCGCCCCTTCGGAGTTCGCCTGGAGGAGCCCCCATTGCCGGTCGGGCACGAACCCGGGGTGGGCGGCGACGTACCCGAACACGCGCGTGAGGTTGGGCCCCATCGCGTCTTCGAGACGGCCGATGAGCGTGACCAGGTCGGACTTCTTGCGCTCGTAGGCCCAGGCGTAGCGATCCGCGCGCTCGAACACCGACTTGAGACGCGTGAGGTAGGCCGCGTTGAACTCGGGGTCGGCCTCGAGCGACTGCTGCCACTCGCGATCGGCCAGGATGCTCGCAGTGAGACTGGCCACCGTCGGGTCTTCGCCGCTGTCGCCCGCCCCGCACGCGTCGAGGTCGGACTTCAGCTCGGTGATCTGCTCTTCCTTGGCCGCCGCCGACCACCGGAACGAGAGGGCCGCGCAGCCGGCGCCGCCCGCGAGGATCATCGGGAACAGCATCATCATGCCCATGACGATGTAGCGGGGCGAGAAGATCGCTCCCGACTTCACCATCATCCAGCCGGTGTTGAGCGTGCTGCCGATCTTGGTGGTGAAGAACTTGGCGAGCCCGAGGCGCTTGAACTCGGCGGCGACGCCCTCGGCCTTGCCCGGCTTGCCGGCCTTGGGGGGCGCCACAACGCCGCCCCCGCCGGCCTCGGCCTTGTGGGGCAACTCCACCATGACGACGAACCGGGGACCCTCCGCCGTGACGAGCGAGAACGAGTCGCCGGGCTTCATCGCGGTCGGCGTGGTGATCAGCTTGGGGGCGCGCGCATCGCTCCGGTGGATGTAGACGGTCGCCGTGCGCTCGGTCGGAGCGAGGATGAAGCTGCCGTCGGTCTGGCGGATGACGCGCACGTGCGCAGGGAGGACGCCGAGCGCTTCGGGCAGCACGATGTCGTTGCGCGACGGGTCGGAGCCCAGGCGGATCTCGACGCCCGGGAAGGGCCCGAACTTGGTGCCACCGAACTCCGCGGTGAGTTGGAGATAGGTCGCTGCGGTCGCCATGCCGTCTCCAGGGTCGCGCCATCCTATACGACGGCGCCCCTGTGTTGAGGTAGAGTCCACGGGTTCCTGGACGGGGCCCTATGAACATCTACCTCGTACCGTACAACTGGACGCGGCACGTGGTGGTGGCGATCGCCGCCGCGGCGGGCGCGCTGCTCGTGTGGTGGGCGTTCCTCCACGTGCGCATCTGGCTAGGCCCCACCCTGTTCTCGTGGGGGATCCTGTACGCGCGCGGCGCCGAGGGGCCGCTGTTCCTCGGGTTCGCGTCGGGCACGATCGCGTTCGCGTCGATCCTCACCGAGCAGAGCCTTCGCCGGACGGCGCTGTTCAAGCGGGTGGCGTTCTCGTTCCTCGCCGCGTTCATCGCGTTCCTGTGGACCGTGATCACGTTCGGGATGCTGTGGTTCGTCGTCGGCCTCGTCGCGTCGGCGCCGATGAAGGACATCGTCTCCGACCCGGGACTCGCGAGCCACCGGCACCACCTGTGGATGTGGCTGTCGGCCGGTATCGGGTCGGGCCTCGGCCCGGTGGTCGTCCGGGCAGCCTCGGGCTGGTTCGCCGGCGCCGCGAGCAGTCTCGCTGCCGCCGGGGCTGCCGCGGCCATGAAGAAAGGGAAGGGGAAGGGCCCCACGGGCGCGGATCTCGCCGCGGGCATGGGGCCGGTGGTCGTCAACAAGGGCGCGGGGTGGCTCTCCCACCTCTTCGG
>JANNOC010000489.1:0-3971 GCA_031398865.1 Gemmatimonadota bacterium
CAGGGTGTTGCCGCCAGCGTCGCGCATCGTCGCGCTCAGCTGTCTGGTTGCGCCTACCGCGATTGAAGCGCTTAACGGAGACACGGTGACACTCGCCACCGGAGCCGGCGGCGGGGGGGGCGGTGGCGGCGCGGCCGTAACGGTGAGTGCCGAGGTGCCGCTGCGACCTTCGCTGGTTGCGGTGATGGTGACTGAGCCGGCGCTCACGCCATTGACCAACCCGGAGGAGTTGACCGTCGCTGCGGCGGTGTTGCTGCTGGACCAGGTGACGGAGCGCCCAGTCAGAGTGTTGCCGCCCGCATCGCGCGTCGTCGCGGCGAACTGCGTGGTGGCGCCAACCGCGATTGAAGCGCTCGACGGAGAGACGCTGACACTCGCCACCGGAGCCGGCGGCGGGGGAGCGACAGTCACGGTCGCGGAGCCGCTCGCCGAGCCGGCCGCGGCCGTCACCTGGGCCGTCCCCACGCTCACCGCAGTCACCCGTCCATTCGCGGAAACGATCGCTATTGCTGCCTGTGAGCTCGACCATGCGATCGGCGTTGTGATTTGCGCGCCCTGCTGATTCCTGGCAGTCGCGCTGAGATCAGTGGACCCTCCCAGCGTCAGCGAGACGGTCTGCGGCGCAATCGTGATCGCCGCAACAATTTCATCGGGGGAGACCAGTTCCTTCGTGGTGCAGCCTCCATAAAGGAAGGTGCACAGCACGAGAAGCACGCTCATGGATACGGGAAAAGAAAGTCGGCGCATGACAAAGCCTCCGCTACAGGTCGTTCGGCGGCCCGACTGGCGTGGCACCTGGGCGGTGCGGTAGCCTCGTAGCTTTGCGTCCCCGCCTTTCGACGGGTTTGCCTTTGTCGCGCCCTCACCAGAGGTTGCGATCGCTGCCGGTCTTTCAGAAACTATCCGCAGTGCGATTTCGACATCTTGACTGCGGATCCGGTTGATTCGACTGGTTGACGAACACGAAAGAGCGAAGGTCACATGTCGGCGTACTACAGGTGTTCCGGCCCTATTACCCGGCTCCAACAGGGTTCGCCGCCAATTCGGCGTGCCTAGCTCAGCATCACTCGATGCTGACTGTGCCGGCACGATCGCCCAGAATGACCGAGTTGGCGTTGGACAGGTACGACTCAAGCGAGGGTTGGCGGCCCGAAAAAAAAGGGCCGCAAGCCGAGGCTCCGAGAGGAACCCCACGCTGGCGGCCAGGCTGGCATTGCGCTTCCGCGCATTAGCCCCTTAGCTCTGCGCCCCGGCCTTTCGACTGGTTTGCTCTGAGCAGCGACATTGTCTTGAACTGCGACTCGAGCACCCTACCGGTGTCAGAATCGCGAAATTGCATTTGGCAATGCGTATGCCATCTAGCAGGTGTTTGCACAGACAACAGTGAAAAGGTGGCACGACCGCAGATTCATCGTCAAAAAAGCAGGCGCGAACGTGACACGCGTCACCGAATCGGGCCGCCCAGGTCTCAGATCGAATTTCGACGGCTGCGTAGTACCACTTTCGGCCGCGGTCCACGGAACCTGCGGGCCCCTCGTACCCCACGCCGACCTTGCGAACCATTTCGATATCCGTGAAGCGGTGAAATCCACCGTTGTTGTACCATTGCTGCAGGGTCACTGGGCTGGTGGGGTTTGCTTCCTCGATGTAAGCGGACGCGTCGGCGATCAGATTGCCAGCCATGTCGTAGATGCGAGGCAGTGAGGGATCATTGTCGAGAGTTACTGGTTCCTTCGCGCAATAAACGCCGCCAGAAGCGCGATCATCGTAAGGCGCAAAAAGGAATACAGCATCTCTATCCTTGGTTTCGCGGCCATGGCTCACATGCGCTCGCGTGGTGCGCGGATACCACACTCGAAGCGATCGCAGGACTCTTTCCGTTCCTGCGGTGCAGCAGAAAAGCATTAAAGTCCACACCAACCCGGGCATCGGAATTGCCAAACTCGAACCACAACTCCCTCCCCTGTCCCAATTTGGATCGCGGTGCCGCGATTCTCAAAGTGTGACAAATCGATCCCTGCACCGCAGCAATGCCTGAATTCGCGTACGTCCTTATTGTGGGTGCCGCTGTTCTGCTCCTGTATACCTATGCGGGCTACCCATTGCTGTTGCTCCTGCTCAGCCGTATGCGCACGGGAAGGCCGGTCCTGGCGGACCCTGACGCTGAGTGGCCGCGAATCAGCATCACGGTGCCTGTCTATAACGAAGAAAAGCAAATGCGTTCGTTGGTGGAGCGTCTGCTCGAATTGGATTATCCCGAGGATCGGCGGGAGATCCTGATCGTCTCTGACGCATCGTCCGATGGTACGGACGCGATCGTGGAAGAGTTCGCGCCGCGGGGTGTGAAGCTTCTCCGCGTATCCGAACGTCGCGGCAAGACGTCCGCGGAAAATGCAGCGCGGCGCGCGCTGACCGGCGACATTGTGGTGAATACCGATGCGTCGATCAGGCTCGATCGTGGCGCACTGAAGCCGCTGATCGCGCAATTTCGCGATCCCGCGGTTGGGCTCGCGTCGGGCCGCGATGTCAGCGTGACGACCCACGTTGCCGACGCAAACGCCGGTGAGTCCGGCTATGTCGGCTACGAGATGTGGGTTCGCGGATTGGAGACAAGAGTCGAGAGCATTGTGGGTGCGTCCGGCAGCTTCTACGCAATCCGTGCTCACTTGCACCGTCAGCCCTTGCCCGATTGGCTGAGCCGCGATTTCGCATCGGCCCTGATCACCCGAGAGCACAAGTACCGCGCCGTGTCCGTGGATGAGGCGCTGTGCTACGTACCACGCACGAATTCGCTGGAGCGCGAGTACCGTCGGAAAGTTCGCACGATTACCCGTGGCATCGGCACGTTATGGCATAAGCGGAGTTTGCTGAACCCATTCAAGTACCCGCTTTTCGCCTGGATGCTGTTCAGCCACAAGGTGTGCCGTTGGGTGGTTCCGTGGGCGCTCGTCGCCGGTGCGGTGGGCTTGGCCATGCTCGCTCCGTCGCGCCCCTTGGCGGCGATTGCGCTGTTTGCGGGACTGCTGCCGTGTGCACTCGGCGGAATTGGCTGGGCGCTTGCCAGTTCGCGGCCACTGCCGCGCTGGCTTTCTCTGCCCGCGTCCGCGCTTGTTGGCAATGTCGCAGCCGTTCACGCGGCGCTACGTGCCCTGCATGGCCAGCAGAACCCGATCTGGGAGCCGACCCGGCGCGAAACTGTGCCGGCTCAGTGAAGCGGAAGCGGACCAAACGTTGGTACGCCGATGCCCTGCTCGGCGTGGTCTTGATCAGTGGTTGCGCCGAGGGCGACTCCGTTCCGGAAAAAGGCCCGTCTGCTTCAAGAATCGAGCAGCCGCCAGTAGATGCGCCCGCATTGCTCGCGACATCCAATGCAGCGGTAGCGGTGGATACCGTCGTCTCCGACCTCGAAGTACCCTGGTCTCTTGATTTCGCCCCGGATGGCCGCGTATTCGTCACTGAGCGAGCCGGCCAGATACGCGTGATCGAACGGGGCGTGTTACGCGTTGAGCCCTGGGCGGAGCTTCCGGTGTTTGCTCGCGACGAGCAAATCGCGCCGGAAAGTGGACTGCTGGGTATCGCGCTCGCGCCGAATTTTGCCTCGAGCGGGCACGTCTTTCTGCTCGGGACGTTCTGGAAACGCAGCCAGGCGCCGCCTTCTCGCACGATCGATCGGGCCTTCCGACGAGTAGCGGGCGTGTTCTCGCCGCGCGCGGCTATCCCGTATGAAAACCGCGTATATCGTCTGACTGACCGCGGCGGGAGAGGGGTTGACGCAACGGTCGTGATCGATGACCTGCCCGCCAACTTCTATCATGCAGGTGGCGCGTTGGCGTTTGGGCCCGATGGTAATCTCTACGTGGCGGTAGGGGAGGCGCTCGCCTCGGCATTTTCCAAGGACCCTGTAACCGGATCCGGCAGAATCCTGCGCTATCGTGCCGACGGAAGCATACCGGTGGGTAACCCGACTCCGG
>JANNOC010000079.1:0-3103 GCA_031398865.1 Gemmatimonadota bacterium
CCTGACCGCGCACTCCATGGTGCAGGACCGGCTGCTGTCCCTGCGCGCCGGGTTCCAGAGCCACGTGCCCAAGCCCGTCGTCCCCGAGGAGCTGGTGGAGGTGGTGACGAGCATCGTGCACCTCCGGAGCGGCCTCGGGGATTAGATCGACTCAGGGAACCTCTTCGAGCGCCAACTCACTTCCCAAACGGCGCCGTTTGATCTCGCGGAGCCGAATTAGGTACGCAGGCTTCGAGTAGGCCACCCTGCAGTCCAGGTACGCTTGCCTTTCTGGGTCGACGGAAACATTGGAGACCACACCGGCGTCAGCGCCGTTGCATGAAACGGGCAGACCATTCAGGGCGGTGATGGACAGGTCGATCTTTGTCGCGCATTTGCTGTCGAAACGCACGAGAAGAGAGTCTTGTTGGACCCCCTCGACCTTTACGGGGTCGCCGATGTCGTTCACGCACTCTCCATCCTTGTTCTCGTCGAGAACCACGTTGATCACTTTGACGACGCCCCTGGCATGGGCGATGTGGATCGGCTTCGGCGCACAGCCAGCAACCATGATCGCCACCGGCAGGGCGACCTGCACCGCGCGCCTGATTCCCTGTTTCTCAGTGCGACTCATGACGAAGGCTCCAAGGGCAACACGTCGAGCGGCGCGCTCCCCTAACGTTTGACTGCTGTTCATTCGCAGGTCAGCCTCGCGGACCGTCGCCTTTCAGGGCACCGCTTCGAGCGCCAGTTCGCTCCCACGAGCAGGCTTTTTGGGCTTGAACACGATCTCGAAGTCTCCGCCGATCGCGCCGGAGTAGTCGAGCGTGCAGTCCAGATACGCCTTCGAGCGGGCAGCGAGAAGGAACTTTTCGTGAAGGACTGCGGTGCTGGGCTGCGCCTCACACGAGAAGACGCCAGCTTTGGCGGTGATCGTCACCTCGACGTTGGCCCGGCATCGGTTATCGAGCCGCAAAAGGACGGTGTCGTTGTCGGACTGCTTGGCCTTCTTGGGCTCATCGTTATGCGTCTTCTCACACTTTCCCGTCGCGTCCCCATACGACACTGTCATCAGCCTGACCACCGGCTCGCCCGTGGCTCCCGTCGACGCGAAACCGCCGACGGCAAAAAGCGGCAACGCGGCTACGAGCAGCGCTTGGCGACGGAACCAGCTTCTCTCGTTCGAGTTCATGCGCAACCTCCGAAATGGGCCGGGGAGCCCTTGGGATCTAGCGGCTGTCGATTCTAGCGGCACTTCGAGGAGTAGGCTCCGATCCGGGCTGTCAACGCGCATCTCCTTTGAGATTCGACGCCATGAGCCTTCCGTACCCGGAATGGTCCCGAAGCGGTTTAAGGTCGGGATCGGTGCTCGCGCGCCGGCGGCTATACCCGCAGTCGAGGGCCCGTTCCAGCGCTACGACGGCTTCGTCCAAACGGCCCGCACGTAGACGGATGACGGCCTGGTAGAAATTGACGTTTGGGTTCTTCGGGTCGCGTTCAACGGCTTCGTCGACGTGGCGGGCCGCGTCGTTCGCAAAACCCAGCTTGCTTTCGATCACCGCTAGACGCGCCAGAGCCGGTGTATCCGCTGAGTTGACCCGCAACTGCGCCTGGCTCAATTCCAAAGCGCTCCGATACGCGGCCCTCGCCTCCGTGTCCCGGCCCGCGAGCCTATACGCGTCGGCCAGGTTCAGCCGATGCAGCGGCGATTTAGGGTCGCGCTTCACGGCCTCGGCCAGATTACGCGCCGCGTCGCCGTACTGACCGAGTTCGTAGTGGAGCATGCCGAGATTGCCGGAAGCGGTTGCGCTGCCGAGTCGGATTGCCGTTTCGTAGAGCTTCGCAGCACTCGCGGTGTCGTCCATGGCATGAAGCGCGGAACCGAGCATGCTATAGCCCCACGAGCTGTCGGGCTGGAGCTCCGTGATTCGCCTGAACGCTTCCGCTGCCTGCGGATATTGGCCGCGGTTGTAGTAGGCCGTACCGAGACTGGCGTGGGTCACCCAGTACTTCGGTCGAAGCCGAATCGCCTCCTGGATCTCCGCGATTCCCGCGTCGTGCTGTCCCATGTTGACCAGTACCGTACCCAACTGGCGATGCGCCTCGTCGGACTGTGGCCAGGAAGCGATCACAGCCTTCAACTCCGTCGCGGCCTCGTTGAGCCGTCCCATGCCCCGATAGATCGCGCCGCGAGCGAGCCGAACAGGGGGATCGTGGGGCTCAAGGCTCAAAGCCTTCTCGATCGCGAGACCCGCCTCGATCGAAAACTTGTCTTCGCGCGTTTTCTCGTACTTTCGCCAGTACGCCTCGGCGAGTCCGGCATGCGCACGTGCGAAACGCGGGTCCTTGGCAGTCGCGGTCTCGAACAGGGCGATGCTCCGGTCGAGGTTCTCCTTGACGTCCGGCCGCTCCATAGACGACCGCGCTTGTGCGTAGTCTGCGAAGGCTTCGAGGTTCGAGGTCGGACGGTCGTTCGCCACGCCTATGGGTTCGGGAAGTCTGAGCTTGGCCGCGATCGCGTTCGCTACATCCTCCTGCAGTTCGAACACCTCGGCAAAAGTGCCGGCATAGGCCTCCTGCCAGACCGCGACCTTTGCCCCGGGCTGAAGCAAGCTGAGGGAAATCAGTAACCGGTCTCCGGATCGTTGGAGCACGCCGTCCACGAGCATGGTGGCGCCAAGCTCCTGGGCGATCGCGTCCGTTTCGATCTTTCGGTCCTGATATTTGAGCGTCGCCGCGCGCGTGACAACGGTCAGGCCTGGGACCTTTGAGAGCGTCAGGATGAGCGATTCGGCGACGCCCAAGGCCAACGCTTCGTTTTGCGGATCACCCGCCCCACCGATCAGCGGTAACACCGCCACGACCTTCGCTTCGGAGGAAGGAACTGCTCCAGAAGAAAACGGAGCGGCGGCGGGAATCCCCGGCCCCGACCAGCGACCACGACCGAGCAGTCCCAGGATTGCCATCACGCAGGCGACCGTGGCGGTCGCGATCAACCCGACCTTCCGCCGATTGCGAACGTCGAAAAGCGGTAGCGGTCGAGCCTGCGTCGGCACGTCCGTGATGCCCGCGCTCAGCCTCTTGAGGTCCGACTCCATCGCCGCGGC
Source organism: Gemmatimonadota bacterium (assembly GCA_031398865.1). Lineage (GTDB taxonomy): Bacteria > Gemmatimonadota > Gemmatimonadetes > Gemmatimonadales > Gemmatimonadaceae > JANNOC01. Next base: position 3,087 of record JANNOC010000079.1, read on the forward strand.
GGATGCGTAACGATCGG
>JANNOC010000516.1:0-1600 GCA_031398865.1 Gemmatimonadota bacterium
GTGAGGGTGTCCTCTTCGGCGGCGACGCTCTCCGCGCCCGCAAGCGGGCACCCGGGAGCCGAACTACGCGAGCGCCAGCGCCGCTGGCACTCGCCCGTCTCCTGGTCGCTCGCTGAACGCCGCCTGCGAGGACACCCTCACCTCCCGTGCAGTCTCTGAACGGCGATGCGTTCGCTCGCGGCACAAGGGCGCGCGCCCCCACGGTGGGCGGTCAGACTCGTTCTGCCCCGCGCGGGCAATTACGGCGGCTTGAAGTCTCCGCGAGAGAGGCGCCACGTGGATGCTCGCCGGAACGCTGCACCAGAAGGGGAGTCGGGATGGGGTCTGCGCAGGCGGCGTCTCGCGTAGCAAGAGACTCGCGCAGTTAGCCCGCGAAGCGGGCAGCGAGGCTCGATGCGTGTAAGCGAGCAGCCGCCGAAGCAGAGCCCCATCCCGACGCACCGTCAGAGGCGCAGAGAGCCCGAGCACCCCGAGGCGGCCGATCAGTGGAAGCTGCGAGCGGCGTGAGTGAGACGCGCGACCGGAAGCTCGCTGAACCGCTTGCCGACGACGTTCCGCACGTCGCCGTCGCGCTCGAACTTTCCGTGGACCATCACGAACGTCGAGAACTTCACGACGTCCGAGTACTCCTCGACCAGCTTCTTGGAGACGATCACGTTGATGAAGCCGAATTCGTCCTCCATCAGCAGGAAGACGGTTCCCTTGGCGCTTTGCGGCTGCTGGCGAATTGTGACGAGACCGGCGGTGACGATCTGTTCGCCGCCCCTGAGCCGCATCAAGTCCCTCGAGTCGAGCGCGCCAGCCACGCGCAGCTTCTCGCGCATGTGCTCCATCGGATGCCCGTTGACGCTCACTCCCACCGAGAAGTAGTCGAGGAAAATCAGCTCATCGCGCGTGAGAGGGCGCGGGCTGTAGGCAGTCTCGCGCGCCGGAGCGAGCGGAAGCGTGTCTCCCACCGCGCGTATCGCGACCCAGGCGGCGCGACGGCGATCGGGCTCCCAGATCCCGAACGCGCCCGCGCGCGCGAGATGGAGCGCGTCGGCTCTCATGAGCGAGGCCCGGCGCACCACATCTTCGATCGACGTGAAGCGATCATCCGACGGGAACCGTGAGCTCGACGCGATTTGCCCGTCTGAACCACGCGCCGCCTTCAGCGCCTCGAGAGTCTTCTCGCCCAGCCCACGAATATGGCGCCACCCGATGCGGAGCGAGGGCTTCTCCGGATTCTCCGTCGGCGCCACGGTACACTCCCAGTCTCCATCTCCCATGCACGGCGGCAGCACTTTCAGTCCGTGACGTCTCGCATCGTGGACCAAGGTCGACGGCGGGTAGAATCCCATCGGCCATGAGTTGAGCAACCCCGCGTAGAACTCGGCCGGATAATGCGCCTTGAGGTACCCGGTCGCATACGCAATTAGGGCGAAGCTCCACGCATGGGACTCGGGGAACCCATAGTTGGCGAAGCTTTTCAGGTCCTCAGCGATCTGCGCCGCGACGGATTCGTCCACCCCCCTCTCGACCATGCGCGATCTCAGCTGCTCGAGCACGCGATGCAATCGCTCGACTTTCCGAATGTGGCCCATCGTCCGCCGCAGCTCGT
>JANNOC010000610.1:0-1935 GCA_031398865.1 Gemmatimonadota bacterium
GATGCTGCCCGCGACGTCGATCGCCAAGCATTCGCGGGTGAACTCATCGACGATCGTGAGGCACTTCAGTGAGCGCCCGTCGGCGCACGTGTCGAATACGAAGTCGTAAGCCCACACCTGATTCGGGCCCGTCGCCGGCACCGGCCTCGGCCGGCCGGTCGCCACGCGACGTCCGGGGCCGCCGCTTGGGCACCTGGAGACCAGCTGCGCGGCGTCAACTACTATTGCCGGTGGCGACAACTATTTCTGCCGGCGAAGGGTTAGCAAAAGAGTGTGACCCACCGCCGGACCCACTCGGTTGTTGTCGTCGGCCGGTCGGTGGCCGTGGAGCACGTCAGCGCCGGAGCGCCGCCAGGCGCGCAGGCGCCCGGCGAGAGGCCTGGAATGGCGCCGTCGGCACGTCGCGAGCGGTGCGTAGGCGCCCGATTCATGGCGTCGGGTCTGGGGCCTGCCGAGTCGTGGCCTTTCCGCGGCGTTTCGCGTGCTCGGTCCGGAAGCTGGGGACGTCAAATTCGAGCAGCACCGAGTGGTGCACCAAACGATCAATCGCGGCGGCCGTGGCCATCTGATCGCGAAAGATCCGATCCCACTGGGCGAAGATCAGATTGCTCGTGATGAAGACGGAGCGTCGCTCGTAGCGTTCGGCGAGGAGCGTGAAGAGAATCTCGGCCTCGTCGGGGCTCTGCTGGATGTACCCGACGTCATCGAGCATCAGCACGGCGAAGTGATCGAGTTTGCGCAAGGCGCGCGGCAACTCGAGATTGCGCTTGGCGGCCAAGAGCTCCTGCACGAGGCTATAGGTCGGCATGAAGAGTACGGCGTGGCCGCGGTCAACGAGCGCGTGACCGACGGCGCACAGGGCGTGGCTCTTGCCGACGCCCGGCAGCCCGAACGCCAGGACATTCGTGGCATCGTCGAGGACGTCTCCGTCGGCCAGCTCGTGGAGCCGACGCACCAACGCCGGAGGCAAGCGCCCTTCATCGAGCGTCGCGAACGTTTTTCCGGGTGGGAGCTTGGACGCCCGGCGCAGGCGCGTAATGCGGCGCTCGTGTCGCTCCTGGGCTTCGAGCGCCAGGACGTCCCGCAACACCGGAAGCGCCGGCTGCTGCTCGGCTCGATGCTGTAGCCCTTCGACCGAAGGCTGTCCCACGTCGGTTGATTCGTGTCCATATGGCTCAAGTGTAGCCGGCCGAGCTTGTGCCGACAATTGGACCATCGGAACCAGCTACATCGCAGCCGCCCTGCCGGGCTGAGCCCACGACAACCGCTGACCGAGCGCACGGGCCGGAGTCCGCGCCCGGAACCGCCTACTACGCCGCGAGCCGGCAGGGAAGTTCACGGCCGAATGGGTTACGAGCGTGTTCAGGTGTGTCGAGGCTGCGCCGCTCGCCGCTTCGCGGTCTTGACGCACCCTGCGCGCGTCCAACATGGCTGTTGTCGCCGCGAGCGATTTATTTTCGAGGGCTAGACGGATCTACGCGGTGGTGACTAGGGCGGGGCAGGGTGCCAGGGCGGTTCGTCTTACCGCCCTGCCGCACTTGACCAAACACTTGACCACTTGACCAGATACTTACCTCAAAAATACCCGTAAGTTATTGGTGCGAAAGGGGGGATTCGAACCCCCACGACCTTGCGGTCGCCAGCCCCTCAAGCTGGTGCGTCTGCCGTTCCGCCACTTTCGCGAGGTGTCCGGGTCCACCTGAAGCCCGAAGCCCGAAGCCTGAAGCCTGTCTTATTTCGGCTGCACGGGGGCCGGAGCCGGCGCGGGGGCCGACGGGGCCCCCTTCATGCCGCCCATGAGCGACGAGGGGCCGCGCTGGCCGATGATCCCGAGCATGATCGCGCCGAGCATGAACAGCACGCCCAGAACGGTCGTCGCCTTCGTGAGCACCGTGGCCCCGGCGCGCGCGCCAAACGCCGTCTGACTGCCGCCGC
>JANNOC010000614.1:0-4168 GCA_031398865.1 Gemmatimonadota bacterium
CGCGCGTCGCCAGCTTTCGGCTGGGCGCCTGGAACGAGGGGGGTGCGGGCGTGACTATCGCGGAGTTCTCATGATCGAGTCGCGTCGGGAACGCGTCGCATGATTGCCGACGAGACGATCGAACTCGTGCGCGAGCACGCGGACATCGTGCAGATCATCGGCGAGTACGTGAACCTGCGCCGGACCGGCGCCGACTACCGTGGCGCGTGTCCCTTTCACCAGGGCAAGAGCCGGAATCTCTCGGTCTCACCGCGGCGCCGCATGTTCTACTGCTTCGTGTGTCACGAGGGCGGCGACGTCTTCGCGTTCCTGCAGAAGCATCTCGGTGTCGAGTGGCCGTCCGCCGTACGCCTGGCGGCCGAGAAAACCGGGATCGAGGTCAAGGAGACCGATAAGCGCCGGGAAGGTCCGGACCCGCGTGAACCGCTCTGGGAAGTGAATGCGACCGCCGCGGAATACTTCTCCCGGCAGCTGTGGGAGGACGCGGGCGGCGCCGACGCGCGCGAGTATCTCGGGACGCGCCGGGTGACGCGAGAGATGGCGGATCGCTTTGCCCTCGGATTGGCGCCCCGCGATGCCGCCGCGATGCGCGCGCATCTCGAACGGTTGGGTTTCAGCGAAGAGCGCATGCTCGCCGCGGGCGTGTTGTCGGTACGCGAAAGCACCGGAGAGATCGTGCCGCGTTTTCGCGGCCGGCTCATCTTTCCCATATTCGATGCCGCGGGCCACGTCGTTGGATTCGGGGGGCGCGCACTCGGACGGGATGAGCCCAAGTATCTGAATTCCGGAGAAACGTCGATCTTTTCCAAGGGCCGGTTGCTGTACGGTCTCAACTGGGCGCGTTCCGCGATCCGGACGCAGGACCGGGTCATCGTCGTGGAAGGGTTCTTCGACGTCCTGCGGCTCGCCTCCGCCGGCATCGCCACCGTCGTGGCGCCGTTAGGCACCGCCCTCACCGACACCCAGGCGGCACTGCTCAGGCGCGCTACGCCGAACGTCTTTCTCCTGTACGACGGAGACGAACCGGGGCTGAAGGCCACCTTTCGCGCCGGAGACGAACTCCTGCGCCAGGGGGCGAGCGTCCGCGTGGTGTCGCTGCCGGAGGGACAGGATCCGGATTCCTTCGTCCAGAGCTATGGCGCCGCGGCGCTCGAGGCGCAGATCGCGGCGTCGCTGGACATCTTCGAGCGCCGCATTCGCGAGCTCGAGCGGAAGGGCTGGTTCGCGCAGCTGCACAAACGCCGGCGCGCCATCGACAAGCTGTTGCCCACAATCCGCATCACGGCCGATCCCGTCATGCGCGAGTCGTACGTCGCGCGCGCCAGCGAGGCGAGTGGCGTGAGCCGGGACACCATTCTCGCCGAGGTGACGCAGCCCGCGCCCGGGGTGCCGCGCGCCGGGCCGACGCCAGAGAGCGGTGCGGCGCCTGCTCCGGGGTGGAATACTGGCGATGACGCGCCCACCGCCGCAGTGTTCCCACGGGGCTTCCGCCCCGAGTGGCGGCGCGGCGGCCGTCCCCGGCCGCCGCAGTGGGCGAGTTCGATGGCACCGATGCGCGCCAGGAGCGGCCGCTCGGTTGGGGCGGAGCGGGAGCTCGTGCGAGTCATGCTGCACTTCCCCGCGGAAGTCGAGAAAATCGCGGAGCAGCGCGGCCCCGAGCACTTTCGCGACGCGACGATGCGCGCGATCTTCGCCGCCATGCTGCAGCTCGGACCCGAGGCCGGCATCGAGGCGCTCACCGACGTTCTCACACCAACGGAAACGGCCGCGGTCCAGGCGCTGCTGGAGCAACCAGACGCTGTCGCGCACGCCGCCGCCATTCTCGAAGACAGCCTGGCACAGCTGGACCGGCGCGATCTGAAAGAACAGCTCGCGACGATTGATGCGTCGCTCGCCATCGCACCGGAGGACGCAAAGGATGCCCTGGTATCCGAGAAAAGTCGCATCACCAGGCAGCTCGTCGAGCTCGGCGGGGTCAACGTCAAGCGCCACGGGCGAACATGACGGTCAAGCCATCACTCAGGGAGAGAGGAGCGTGAACGCTGACATCGAAGCATTGTTGGTATTGCAGAACGATGACGACATCATTCGTTCGCTGGAGACCAGGTTCACCAGCGTCGCGCCACGGCTGCTCGATCTCGACCGCCAGCTGCAGGTGCTCGCCGACGCACTGACGCGTGCGCAGAGCGCGCTGGAATCGGAAGAACGGCGCCATCATGAGCTGCTGGAGCGGGTGGCGCAGCATCGGCTCCTGCACGAGCGCAATGTGGCAACACTGGATTCCGTAAAGAAGATGAGGGAGGCGACGGCCGCGCTGTCCCAGGTGGAGCAGGCGCGCCGCGTCCTGGCGGAGGAGGAAAGCGAGTTGCACGCCGTCGCACGGCGTCGCGACGACCAGCGAGCGACGGTCGCGACGCAGCGCCACGCGCTGGAGACGGCACAGAGTGAGCAGGCGATCCTGCGCGCCGGTATCGCGGACGAGCGCGCGTCCGTGCAGCGCGAACTGGACGACGCGCGTGCGAAGCGGCAGAGCGCGGCGAGCCGCGTCGGGCGACCTCTGCTCGGCAAGTACGATCGCATCCACACCCGACGGGGCGATCACGTCGTCTTTGCCTTGCGGGGCCACGCGTGCGGCAGTTGCGATACCACCGTGCCCATGCAACGACGCAACGAGATGGTCGCGCACGGCGGGATCGAGTTGTGCGAGGCATGCGGCGTGCTTCTGTACGCGGCGAACTGATGTTGTACGCGACCGGGAGCGCGACTACCTTCCGGGCGTGAGCGCTCCCGTGGCATCCGCTGCCGTCATGTCGCCGCCCGGCGAGCGGGAGGTTCGCGTGACTCGCCGTCGCCCCGCGTCACGCTGGGTCACTCCCCCCGTGCCCGATCCGGCATTGGTTGCCGTGCTCGAGACGGAGTTGCACCTCCCGCCCGTCGTCTGCCGTTTGCTCGTCGCACGCGGACACGCGGAGCCCGATCGGGCGAAGCGCTTTCTGCGCCCGCGACTCGACCAGCTGCATGATCCCTCGGCGATGCTCGAGCTCGACCGCGCCGTGGAGCGGCTCGTGCGCGCCGTACGTGGGCGCGAGACCGTCCTGGTTCACGGTGACTACGACGTGGACGGTATCTGTTCGACAACGCTGCTTACCCGCGCCATTCGCGCGTTCGGTGGCGTCGCGCGCCCCTTCATCCCGCGCCGCATCGAGGACGGCTACGATCTCTCCACAGCGGGTGTCACCGCGGCGATCGACGCCGGAGCACGGGTGGTCGTGACCTGCGATTGCGGTACCAGTGCGCGCACGCCGGTGGCCGCGCTGTGCGCGGCCGGCATCGACGTCATTGTCAGCGACCACCACTTGCCCGGGGGGCCGCTGCCCGACTGTCTCGCCGTCCTGAATCCCCGGCGCGCGGACTGCGATTACCCCGACAAGGATCTCGCCGCGGTGGGCGTCGCCTTCAAGCTGGCGCTCGCGCTCGCGCGCGCCCTTGGCGCCAGTGACAACGTTGTCTTTCGGATGCTGGACCTGGTCGCGCTGGCCACCATCGCGGACATCGCGCCGCTACGCGGAGAGAATCGCGTGCTCGCGCGGTTTGGACTGCGGCTCCTGGCGCGGACCGAGAACGTGGGGCTCCGCGCGCTGCTGCGCGCGTCCGGCCTCGACACCAAGACGCTGACGGCGGGACGCGTTGGTTTCATTCTCGCTCCCCGACTCAATGCCGTCGGCCGGCTGGGGCACGCGATCCGCGGCGTGGAGTTGCTGCTGTCCGACAGTGAGGCCGACGCGAATCGCATGGCGCGCGAGTTTGAGGAGCTGAACCGCCGCCGCCGGGAGCTGGATCAACAGACGCTGGAGCAGGCGTTGCGCCGGTTGGACGCCGCGGCGCTGGAGAATCGCTATGGCATCGTGCTGGCGGACCACACGTGGCATCCGGGCGTCATTGGCATCGTCGCCTCCCGCGTTGTCGAGGAGACCGGGCGGCCCGCGATTCTGATCGCGGTACGGGACGGCGAGGGGAAGGGCTCCGGCCGTTCGATTCCCGCGCTCGATCTGCACGGGGCACTGGGCGAATGCGCCGATTTGCTGGTGCGCTACGGCGGCCACCGCGCGGCTGCTGGGATTACCATCCGGGAATCCCAGGTGGACGCCTTCGCCGAGCGCTTTAACGC
>JANNOC010000613.1:0-3116 GCA_031398865.1 Gemmatimonadota bacterium
CCCCAAATCGTGCGTGATGAGCAGAATGGACATGCCGAAGCGGCGCTGCAATCCCGCCAGCAGCTCGAGGATTTGCGCCTGGATGGTGACATCGAGCGCGGTGGTGGGCTCGTCGGCAATGACCAGCGCTGGCTGCATGACGAGCGCCATGGCGATGAGAACCCGCTGCCGCATGCCGCCGGACAGTTGATGCGGATACTGGCGCGCGCGCTCGTCCGGGTCGGCAATGCCGGTGAGCCGAAGCATCTCGATCGCACGCGCCCAGGCGTCGGCGCGGGAAGCGCGATCGTGGATGCGCGCCACCTCCGCGATCTGATCGCCGACCGTGAAGACGGGATTCAGCGCGGTCATGGGCTCCTGAAAGATCATCGCGATGCGATTGCCGCGAATGCGCCTGATCCCTTCGCCGTCCAGCGAGAGAAGATCAACGCCTTCGAACTCGATGCGGCTGCCGCTTTCGATGCGACCAGGGGGCTGGATCAGGCGCAGAATGGACAGCGCCGTGACGGACTTTCCGCATCCGGATTCGCCGACCACGCCGATGGTCTCGCCCGCGTTGACAGTGAGAGACACGCCGTCCACCGACCGCGCGACCCCCGCGTCCGTGTAGAACGAAGTGCGCAGGTCGCGAATGGAGAGCAGCGGTTGCGGGGTGGTCATCGCCCGTCAAGCTGGCGGGGATCCAACGCATCGCGCAAGCCGTCGCCGAGGCGATTGAACGCCATGACCGTCGCAACGATGGCGAGACCCGGAAATACGGAGATCCACCAAAGCGTGCTCACCTGGTCAATGCCGTCCTGGATGATGTTCCCCCAGCTGGGCTGCGGCACCTGGATGCCCAACCCGAGGTAGGAGAGGCCGGCTTCGAGCACAATCACGTTGCCGACGCCGAGTGTCGCCGCAACGAGAACCGGCGACAGGACGTTCGGCAGCACGTGCCAGAGCAGAATGCGCGGCGTGGATACGCCGAGCGCACGCGCCGAGAGGACGAAATCGCGCTCGCGCAGCACCCGCACCTGCGCCCGCACGAGGCGGCTGATGCCGAACCATCCAGTGAGCCCCAGCAACGCGATAAGCAGCGACAGGGGAATCGTGCGCCAGAGCGCGAGGATGGCGACCAGCAGCAGGACGCGGGGAATCGACAGCAGTGCGTCGATCACGCGCATCATCACCGTGTCCGTGCGTCCGCCAACGAGTCCGGCGAGGGCGCCGTACACTGTCCCAACGGTGATCGCGATCGCGATGGCGAGCACCGCGACACTGAGCGACACGCGCGCGCCGTACAGAACGCGGCTCAACACGTCGCGGCTGTATGGATCCGTTCCAAACCAGTGGGCTGAGGAGGGCGACTGACTCCGGAGGGCGAGGATATCCGGTTGCGCCGCGGGATCGTAGGGCGCCAGCATCGGAGCCAGTAGCGCGGCGGTTGCGATGACAACGAGGACGGCGATGGCCACGAGGGCTGCGCGGTCGCGACGCAGCCGGCGTAGCGCGAGGCGCCACGGGCTCGTTTGCAGCGGCGCACTCGTGGACGCCGTCACGCGTCGCTCTCGCGCATGCGGGGATCAGCCAGCGCGGTCAGCACGTCGGCGAGCACGCTGCCCGCCGCGACCATGGCGCTCCCCACCAGAACGCCGGCCAGCACGAGCGGATAGTCGCGGGTGCCGATCGCGTTGATGATGAGCGCTCCCATGCCGGGCCACGCAAAGATCTTCTCCACGAACACGGCGCCCCCCACGAGCGCCGGGAGGGCCAGGCCCAGCAGCGTGATGACGGGGATGACGGCGTTGCGCAGGGTGTGGCGCGTCGTGATGCTGCGTTCGCGCACTCCCTTCGCGCGCGCGGTGCGCACGAAATCCTCATGCGCGACGTCGAGCATCGCGGCACGGTGATACCGTGCGACCGCCGCCGCGGAGAGTGCGGTGAGCGTGGCGGCGGGGAGGACGAGATGATGCAGCCGGTCGAGCAGTCGCTCACCGGTCGACAGGTAGTCGTACATGACGACATCCATCGTCCCGCCCACCGGAAAAACGGGGATCCAGTAGGCGAAGCACAGCAGCGCGACAGTGGCCAGCCAGAAATCGGGCACGGAGTAGAAGAACAGCGACACGCCTCCGGCCACCCGGTCAATGACGCCTCCGCGCCGCGCGGCTTGTGCGGTGCCTAACGCCACGCCGAGCGCGAAGCTCGCGACCACCGCGATCGTCATCAGGAGCAGCGTATTGGGCAGCGCGCGAATCACGGCATCGCGCACGGGTCGTCGGTGCGAATACGACCAGCCGAAATCGCCGCGCGCCACGCTGGCGACGTACCGGACATACTGCTCCGCGAGCGGACGATCGAGTCCGTAGCTCGCATGCCACCGGGCGCGGACTTCCGCGCTGACGCCGGGGTTCTCGAGGGACGCGCTGAACGGATCCCCCGGCGCCGCGTGGATCAGAACGAAGGTGATCGTCACGGCGATCGCGACGGTCACCGCCGCCTGTGCGAGGCGCCGGACGAGAAAGCGCCTCACCCGCTAGCGCGCCCGCGTCGAATCCGCGGTGGAGTCGCTGCCAGCGGCGACCGGCGGGCGCAGCCCGACGCGGTCACGCGCGATGCGTTCTCCCGTGGGAATGGACCAGTCCGCGATGCCGTGCCACCATCCATCCGGGCGCATCTCGGGCGTGCGTAGTCGCCGGTGCGCACCAGCGATGAGGCGGGGCTCGTACACCCAGATGGCGGGCGCGTCATCCACAATGGTCTGAAAGACGGTGCGGAAGTAGCGGCGCGACGCAGCGGGATCCATGGTCGTGAGCCCGCTGTCCAGTTGCGCGTCGAAGTTCGGATTGCGATACGATCCGAAATTCGATCCGTCCTTCGCGGCGGCCGCCGAGCTCCACGCCTGGCGGATGCCCACGGGACTGGGATCCGTGTGCGCGGCGCCGAAGATCGCGTCGAAGTTCCGGCTTGACATGCGATCGAGGAAGGTCGTGAACTCCATCTCCTCGATGTTCATTTTTACGCCGACTGCGCGCAGCTGCTCCTGCATCAGGACCGCAAGACGCACGCGATTGCGGCTCGAGCTGGGCACCGCCAATGTGAACTCCAGCGGCCGGGCGTTCTTCTCGCGCACG
>JANNOC010000649.1:0-9812 GCA_031398865.1 Gemmatimonadota bacterium
CAGACCGCCGAGTCCGACGGAGTCATCCTCGGGGTCCAGCTCCTGGATATTGACGCCGGCGATGATTGCGTCGAGCGGATCCTTGCCGCCGCGAATCTGCTCATACGCGACAGCGACGCCGCGAATTCCGTTCGCCGAGGCGATCACCGCGGGGCGGGGCGCGGCCGTTGTCGCGAACGCGCCAGCATCGAGCACGTCACCCAGCGTCCGGGCCGCGGCAGCCGGCGCGGCGATAAGCGAGACGGCGGCCGACGCGCTGGCGCCGAGGAATGTACGTCGGGAAGTGGACATGGAGTCGTCGGGAAGAGGGATCAGGACATCTTACACGCTCTCGTTGCGAAAGCGAGCTGGCGCGGTACAATACCGGCACCATCACCCCAACCGTAGTGCACCGAAGACTGACAACTGATTACTGACAACTGACACCTCGTCGTTCCGCCGGTGGGGCGGCCCTGGACCGCCGGCGGCCAGAGCCTCCGGCGCCTCAGGTCTTGAATTCCCGCACCATGGCTTGCACTCGCGCGGCCGCGGTGCGCAACACTTCGGACGTCGCCGAGACTTCCTGCACTGACGCGGACGTCTCCTGCGTCGCGGCGGCAACCTGCTCGGTGGACGCGGCGTTGTTCTGCGCGGTGTCGCGCGCGGAGTTGATGGACTCTTCCACGGACGCCACCGCCTGACGATTGGTCTCGACGGCTTTCGTCACATGGGTGGCGGCGGCCTCCACGCGCGCCACCGCGACTTCGATGCGAGAGAGCGCGTCCGAAGCGCTCGCCGCCACCTCACCCGCATCGCGCATGTGCGCCGTGCCTTCCTCCACCGCGACGGTCGCGCGCAGGATGCGCTCGTTCACCTGCCGGACATTGGTCGTCACCTCGCTCGCGGCCTGCGCGCTCTCCTCGGCCAGCGTGCGGATCTCATCGGCCACGACGGCGAAGCCGCGGCCATGTTCTCCCGCGCGTGCCGCCTCGATCGCGGCGTTCAGCGCGAGCAGATTGGTCTGCGAGGCGATCTCCGAGATGACGCGCACGAAGTTGTCGATCAGCAGCGTGGCGTCCCGCAACCCGGCGATCTCCTTCGCCGACGCATCGATGACTTCGCGCGCGCTGAGCAGGGTGGTCACCGCGCGCTCGATCTCGCTCCGCGTCGTCGTGGCGGTGGAGCGGATGTCACGCCCCGCGATCTCGCTCGTGTCGGCAGCGCCCGCGATGATACGTCCTTCCTCGGCCACGCGCCGCGCGGCGTCACCCACACGGCCGAACGCCTCCAGCTGAGCCGACGCGTCCTCCGCCATCCCCGTGACCGCGGCGGTCACGTGCTGTGTGGATCCCGCCGCGCCTTCCGCTGCTTGCGCCAGCTCCGACGCGGCTTGCGCGACCTTGTCGGCCTCACTCTGCACCTGCTCCAACAGCGCACGAAGCCGCTCGCGCGCGCGCTCCAGCGCGATGGCGAGCTCTGCGTACTCGCGCGCATCCGCATACGTGGCAGAGGAGGCGGTTACAGTCCGGAGATCGCCCTCGCCGATCGCTTCGACTTCTCCCTGAAACGCCTTCAGCGGGCGCGTCACAGCTCTCGCGGTGGTGACGCCCGACACCCAAGCCACGAGCCCCGCGAGCACGATCATGATAACAATCCACCCTTCTGTCTGTCGTACCGCCGACGCGATATCGTCCGTGCGAAGCGATGCCCGCGCCGTGGCGCCCGTGCGCAATTTTTCCAGCGCCAGTTCGATCTGGTCCATCGTCGCCGCCGTGCGCCCCAGCACACGCGTGGCGTCTGCCTCGCGCCCGACCGCGCCGTACGCGTGCGATGTCGCAATGCCCACCTCGATCGCGCTCTGTAGCTTGCCGATCTCCTCCAGCTGCGCGCGCTCCTGCTGCGAGAGCACGTCCTGCGCGATCGCGTTGCGACGCAGGCGGTCCGCGTCCCCGGTGAGCGTGTTGTAACGCGCCGCGTCCACGGCCGTGCCGGTGTTGAGGTAGGTCATTCCCGACGCCACCTGACGCATGATCGTCGTCACCACGCGCTGCACGAGATCGAATTCCTGGTTCAGCGCCGCGATCGCCGCCCGGCTGCGCTCGTTGGCTTGCTGCACGGCCCAGAACGAGACCAGCCCCGAGATGAGCAGCAGCACCAGCGTCGCGCCGAACCCCGCGCGGAGCCGACCCTTGATCGTGCGGAAACGAATGAGGAACACCCTCATTGACCAACCGTGTGGATGTAAATCGGCTTGTCCACGACGTCGTGCCGCTCGTCGAACTTGACACTGCCCGCCGCGCCACGCAGCTCGGGACGCGAGCGCCCCACCTGCTCGATGAAGTCGCGCACCTTGCGCCGATCCGCGCCCACTTCGATCACCGCGCGCCCGATGAGCAGCGCGGCGTCATACGAGAGCGCGGCACGCTGATCCGGAAGCTCGCGGTGCACCTTCTGGTAGCGCTCCACGAACGCGCGCGCTTCCGGTGTGGTCGCGCGCGACGGGAGGAAGAACGCGGTGTACTTCGCACCGGCGAATTCTCCAGCCTTGGACTCCAACCCGGAGACCGCGTCGCCGCCGATGAACGTGGGCCGCGCGCCAACAGCCCGCAGCGCGCGAATGGCGGGCTCCGCGTCTTCGTAGCCACCGGGAAAGAGAAGTACCTCGACGCCGAGTTGCTTCACGTACAAAGCGTACGCGTCCCACTCCGTGTTCCCCGGCAGATAGGGATCGCGCTGGACGATGGTCCCCCCGCGCTCCTGAAACGCCGTCGCGAAAGCGGTCGTCCAGTCCTTTCCGTACGCATCGTTCCGGTAGATCACGGACACGCGCCGGACGCGCAGCGAGTCCACGACATAGCGTGCCACCTCGCGACTCGCGGCCACATCGCTGGGACACACGCGAAAGAGCCACGGGCTTTTGCCACTCACCGCGGCGCTCGTCGCGGTCGGCGACACCGCGACTACGGCATTTCGCCCGTCATGCTCGGCGTCGCGATAGATCGGCGCCGCGTCCAGCGTCGTCCCGCTTTCGGGATGACCCACCACGCCAACCACCGACGGATCGTCGCGCATGAGGGTCGCGACCTGTACCGCGCTGGTCATGTCGTCAGGCGTTTTGCGCATCACGAAGCGGCGCGCGCCGGGCTTCCGCTCCGTGTTGAGCTGCGCAATGGCGAGCTCCACGCCGCGATACACGGTGTGCATCCCTGGGCGCTGAGGATTCAGCGCGACGCCAATGGCGATCTCGTCGCCGGTAATCTCTCGCCCCCCCGAACAGGCACACAGAGACGCCAGAATCGCGACAGACCAGTTTATTCGTGCCATCCTCTGCCCCGCCGGCCAGAAGCCGACTTCGCCTGTGAGAGCTTCCGCCACCGAGCTGAACCAGATCGAGTTCGCGCGGCGAGACCGTTGTTGTGCAGAGAGATAGCTTAGTCCGGCTGCACGGCTTCTGCAACGTCACCGCTTGCCTGTGCAAGAGCGTCTCTGTAGGCTACGAACCCCATGCCTCCCCGCCGCCGCAAGCGACTCGACCCGTCGCACTTCCAGCTACCCGTCGAGGGGATCCGACAGGGCGACTATTCCAGCCGATCCGCACGGCGCGCGCGCGACACGCTCATCGCCGACGGATTCTCGCCGCGCGTCATGGTGCAACTCACCACGGAACGCGGCGGCATCGTCTGCGGCACCGACGAAGCGATCGCGGTGCTGAAGCTGTGCGCGGACGACTGGAGCGCGCTCGCCGTGCACTCGCTGTACGATGGCGACCGCGTGGACGCGTACGACACGGTCATGACGATCGAGGGCGAGTACCAGCGCTTTGCGCATCTCGAGCCACTGGTGCTGGGCATCCTGGCACACCGGACCCGCGTCACCACCAACGTGCACGCACTCGTCGAGGCGGCTCGTCCGAAGCTGATCGTTGCCTTTCCCGCGCGTCACGATCACTGGCTGGTACAAGCGGGGGACGCGCACGCCGCGCACGTGGGAGGTGCCATCGGCCTGTCCAGCGACATGTCGAATGCGGAGGGCGGCAAGGGACTCGCGCTCGGCGCGATTCCGCATTCGCTCATCTCCGCGTACGGCGGTGACACGCGGCTCGCCACTGAGAAGTTCGCGCAGCATGTCGCCAAGGACGTCGAGATCATCGTCCCCGTCGACTATGAGAACGACTCGGTGCGCACGAGTCTCGAAGTCGCGCGCGCCTTCGACGGACGCCTCTGGGGCGTGCGACTCGACACGCCCGAGCACACCGTGGACGCCTCCATCATTCCGCTGATGGGCAGCTTCTCCCCCGTCGGCGTGAATCCTACGCTCGTGTGGGCGGTGCGTAACGCGCTGGATGCGGAGGGCTTCGGCGACATCAAGATCCTCGTGTCCGGCAACTTCTCCGTAGAGCGTATCCACGCGTTCGAGGAAGATGGCGTCGCCGTGGACGCCTACGGCGTTGGAGCCGCCCTCTTTGCGGGACGCTTCGACTTCACCGCCGATGTCGTGCGCGTGGGGGAGGAGCCGAGGGCCAGAGCGGGGAGGGAAATTCGCGCGAACCCCAAGCTCGAGAAAGTGAAGTAAATCCCCTCATCCCATCGCATGTCCTATGGCCGCAACCAAGCTCGACGGCGCTGGCGCCCAGAAGATGAAGACGCTCGAGGAAGCACTGGTGCAGGTGCAGTCGCTGTACGCACTCGTCGAGCGCATGGCGCTGGCCGCCAAGCAGCACCAGAATACCAACATCATCGGCGCGCAGATCCGCCGCGCGGGCGCTCCGCTCGTGGGCCAGCTCAAGGGACAGTTCGGGCCCGTGTCCGATCAGATCGCGGGAATGCTGCTCGTCGCGACACGCGGCGGCGGCGAACAGCTCAAGATTCGCGCGCTGCGCGAAGGGGTAGCGTCGGTCCGCACACAGATCGAGATTCTCATGAACAAGGTGAAGGAACAGCACTCCGTGCCCATCGACAGCGACTCAATGAGATAGCGCGTGCCTCGCTTGCTTTCACTTTGGACGCTTCATAGGTTTGCGCTCGTTCGCCTCGTGGAGCGCTCAGCCCGCGCTCTCAACAACGCCGGCTACAGGGAATTGGCATGATTTCGATCCATCGCCTTCGCCGGTTGCGTCCCGCTGCGGTGGCGGCCCTTCTGGCGTGGATGCTCGCGGCGTGTTCGCAGACCTATCCGAACTCGACCTTCGATCACTACACCGACTTCAACCGCGACATTGACGCGCTGTGGGACTCGCTGCTCTTCTGGGGCACGCTCGTGTTCGTGCTGGTCGAAGCTGGACTCGTCTACACGATCGTCCGCTTCCGCAAGCGCGAGGGACAGGCGGAGCCCAAGCACGTGCACGGCAACACGACGCTCGAGATCGCATGGACGGTGATTCCCGCGATCATTCTCCTGGTGATCGCCATTCCCACCGTCCGCACCATCTTCAAGACGCAGGCGCAGGCCCGCCCCGACGCGCTACAGGTGGAGGTCATCGGCCATCAATGGTGGTGGGAGTTCCGCTATCCGCAGTATGGCGTGACCACGGCCAACGAGCTGTATCTCCCGATCGGCCGCACGGTCAACTTCAGCATGATCAGCAAGGACGTGATCCATTCCTTCTGGATCCCGCAGCTCGGTGGCAAGCGCGACGTCATGGCGAACCGCAAGAACTTCCTCTGGTTCACTGTGGACTCCATCACCACCTCGTCGGCGTGGAACGGCACCTGTAACGAGTACTGTGGCGAATCGCATGCGAACATGCGCTTCCGGGTGTTCACGGTGCAGCCAGCGGAGTTCGCGAGCTGGATCGCACATCAGAAGTCGCCGGCGGCGTTCGGCGCGACGGCGCCACCGACCATCCCTCCTCCGACGAGCGCGCCGGCGACGGACACGGCCCGCGTGGCGACCACGCCCCTCACGGCGGCGGGGTACGCCTTTCCGCGCGAACAGCTCCCCGATCACACCGTGCCGAAAACCCATCTGCCCGACGGGCTCGCCTTCCCTGAACACCTCATCGGGGATGCCGCGCGCGGACAGCAGATCTACTCACGCAGCAGCTGCATCGGCTGCCACACGATCGCCGGCAACCCCATGAGCGCGGGGATCATCGGCCCGAACCTGACGCACGTGGGCACGCGGCACACGATCGCCGCGGGGATCTATCCGAACGACACGCGGCACATGGCGCGTTGGATCAAGAATGCGCCGAAGATGAAGCCGGGAAGCATCATGCCCGCGCTCGGCACAAACGAGCGCGACCCGAAGACGGGGCGCGTGGTGACCACCGGTGGCCTGGACTACCAGCAGATCGCGGACATCGTCGCGTATCTCCAGGCGCTGAAGTAATCGCATCGCTCATCGGAGTGAATCATTAATGGCCACCACCGCCGCCCCGACGTACGCCGCGCCCGCCCCGGCGCCGTATCGCGGAATCATGTGCTGGCTCGCGACGACCGATAACAAGCGGATCGGTCTCCTGTACCTGTTCACCGCGCTCTTCTTCTTCGTCTTCGGCGGGCTCGAGGCGGTGGTGATTCGCGCGCAGCTCATGGGGCCTAACGGGAAGCTCGTGTCGGCGGAGCTGTACAACCAGCTCTTCACGATGCACGGGACGACCATGGTCTTCCTCGCGATCATGCCGCTCTCGGCGGCGTTCTTCAACTTCCTGATCCCGCTGCAGATCGGGGCGCGCGACGTCGCCTTCCCACGCCTCAATGCCTTCAGCTATTGGGTGTATCTGCTCGGCGGCATCTTCATGACGCTACCCATCTTCTGGGGGCTCGCGCCCGATGGCGGCTGGTTCGGCTACGCGCCGCTCACCACGCGCACCTATTCCCCCGGATTCAACATTGATTTCTGGGTGATCGGGCTGCTGATCCTCGGCATCTCCTCGCTGGCGGCCGGCTTCAACTTCATCACGACCATTATCAATCTCCGCGCGCCGGGCATGCATCTCATGCGCATGCCGATGTTCACGTGGATGTCGTTCGTGGTGCAGTTCCTCGTGGTCCTCGCCTTCCCGGTGATCACGATCGCGCTCGTCTTCCTGCTGTTCGATCGCTTCTTCGGTACGACCTTCTACGCGGTGGCGGCGGGCGCAGACCCGTTGCTCTGGCAGCACCTGTTCTGGGTGTTCGGCCACCCCGAGGTGTACATCCTCATTCTGCCCGCCTTCGGGCTGGTGTCCGAAGTGCTCCCGACATTCTCGCGCAAGCCGCTCTTCGGCTATCCCGTGATGGTGTACTCCGGGATTCTGATCGGCTTCCTCGGGTTCGGGGTGTGGGCCCACCACATGTTCGCGGTGGGAATGGGCGCGGTGGCGGACACTTTCTTTGCCCTGACCACGATGCTGATCGCCATTCCCACCGGGGTGAAGATCTTCAACTGGATGGCGACCATGTGGGGCGGCTCGATTCGCTTCACGACGTCCATGCTGTTCGCCATCGGGCTGATCGCGCTCTTCACGATCGGCGGCATCTCCGGCATCATGCATTCGTCGCCGCCGGCTGACCTGCAGCAGACAGACACCTACTTCGTCGTCGCGCACTTCCACTACGTGCTTTTCGGCGGCTCCATCATGGGCATCTTCGCCGGGATCTACATGTACTTCCCGAAGATGTTCGGCCGCTACATGAGCGAACGCCTTGGCAAATGGCATTTCTGGACGAACTTCATCGCGATGAACCTTACGTTCTTCCCGATGCACTACGCCGGGATGCTGGGAATGCCGCGGCGCATCTACACGTACGATGCGGGACAGGGGTGGGAGCTGTTCAACATGATGTCCTCGATCGGCGCGTTCATGCTGGTCGTCTCCACGGCGATCTTCGTGCACAACTTCTTCTCCAGCCGGAAGCGCGGCGTCGTCGCGGGCAACGACGCCTGGGGCGGCGGAACGCTGGAGTGGTCCATCCCGTCGCCGCCGCCAGACTACAATTTCGCGCGGGTCCCGACGGTCACCTCACGCTATCCGTTGTGGGATCTCAAGTCGCCGCAGCTCACCTCGGACGTGCCACACAGCCGGGAGCGCGACAGTGAAGTGGAGATCGACGTGCTGGGACGCGACACCGGAGGGCGTCCGCACTTCGATCCGGGCGACGAAACCAATCAGGCGGACGGCGCGCCCATGCACGAAGAGGCGTACCGGTCGGCCGCCGAGCTCGGCATCCACATGCCGATGCCCACGATCAAGCCGCTCATGGTCGCCGTCGGGCTCGTCATCATGTTCTCGGGGCTGCTCTTCATTCATCGCGAGAATAACGCGATCGCGTATATCCTCATGTTTGGCGGTGCGGCCATGCTCGTCGGGTTCCTCTACTGGTGGCTGCTCAGTCCCCTGGAAGACGACCACTAAGCGCGGAGACTTTTCTTCTTGGCAACCTCGGTAACCGACCACGGGCACGACGGCGCGCACGACACGCACGTTGGGCATCACTACACCACCACGGGCCTCGACAGCCGCAAGATCGCCATCTGGGCGTTCATCGGCTCCGAGTGCATGCTGTTCGCGTCGCTCATCTCGACGTATCTCATCTACAAGGGAAAGAGCGTCACCGGTCCATATCCGCACGAGGCGTGGACCAATCCGATGACGGGGGTGACGTCGCCACCCATCCTCGACATTCCGGTGACGTCAGGCTCCACCTTTGTCCTGCTCATGTCCTCGCTCGCGATGGTGCTCGCGCTCGCTGCCGTGCAGAACAAGGATCTTCCCAAGGACACGCTGGGCGAGCGTATTCTCGGCTCGTCCAAGCTGTGGCTGGCGATGACCGCGCTCCTGGGCGCGACCTTTCTCGGCTTTCAGGCGTACGAGTTCACCGCGTTCGTGCACGAGGGATTGACGCTCAAGACCAATCTCTTCGGCTCCTCCTTCTTCACGCTCACCGGATTCCACGGGGCGCACGTCACGGCGGGCGTTCTCTGGCTGCTCTCGCTGCTCGCCATTGACTACAAACGCGGGCTTGGTCCGGCGGACGGGCTGAACGTGGACATCTGCGCGCTGTACTGGCACTTCGTGGACGTCGTCTGGATCGCGATCTTTACGCTCGTCTACCTCATCAAGTAACGGGGACGCCATGGCGCAGAAGCAGACCTCCATTCCGGCGTCCAATGACTCGTCGCTGCACGGACAGGGCGACGTGAAGCACGCGCATCCCACCTGGTCCACCTACTGGAAGGTGGCTACCATCCTCACCGTCATCACCGCGATCGAAGTGTGGGTGTACTTCATCCCACGCTTCGTGGCGTCGCGCGCATTCGTTCCGGCGCTGCTGATCATGTCGGCCGCGAAGTTCGTGATGGTCGTGATGTTCTACATGCATCTGAAGTACGATCACAAGCTGTTCCGCGCCCTCTTCACCGGTCCCCTGCTGATCGCGACAGCGACGATCATCGGCCTGTTGTTCCTCTTCGGAAAGATCGCCGCGCGCCTCGGGTCCTGACGGCCGACTGATGGCCGCCCTGCTGCACGCCGCCGCGACGCTCGGATGGACCCACTGGACCATCCATCCGAGCACGCTGGTGGGACTCGCGTCGCTTGGCACCGTGTACGTCTGGCGCGCGCGCGCCGCGGCGACCGAAGGAGAGCATGCACCCAGTCTGGCGCAACGCGCGCGCTTCGTGCTTGCGCTGCTGTGCGTCTTCGCGTCACTGAACGGGCCGCTGCACGATCTCAGCGACTACTACCTCTTCAGCGGGCACATGGTGCAGCACCTCGTGCTGACGCTGGTGATCCCTCCACTCATCATTTCCGCGACACCGGGCTGGATGCTGAGCACGCTGCTGCGCCGGCGCCTCGTCGCTGCCGACGCGCGCCGGCTCACGAGGCCCGCGATATGCTGCGTCAAATT
>JANNOC010000698.1:0-5621 GCA_031398865.1 Gemmatimonadota bacterium
AGCCGAACCGGCTGATGGTGGAGCATTCCGAGGAAGGCGGCTTCAAGCGCGAGCTGCGCGGGCTGTCCGTGGAGAGCATGGATCAGCTGCAGGCACTCATGACCGAGATTCGCAACAAGTATCCGCAGAACTCCGACGTCCTTGTGGTGCCCGGCGACGAGATCAGCTACGAGCAGGTCGTCGCGGTGCTGGAGCGTCTCAAGCTCGCGAAGTTCACCGGTATTTCGTTAGGCAGCCGTGCGCGCGTCACTCAAGTAGCCACGGCAGGGCAGTAGCATGGCCGACAACATCGAAGGGCTTCCGCCGGCCGCCGGCAGCAGCGCGGCGCCGCCAGCCAAAGTCGAGCGCTCGCGGAGCAAGGTTGCGCATACGAGCCGGGCGAAGATGGCGCGAGAGCTTCGACGCGCCCAGCAGTTCGCCAAGTTCCGGCTGGTGGAACTCAACCTCGTTCCGCTGGTAGATACGTTCGTGTCCATCGTCTTCTTTGCCCTGACCACCGCCACGGTTGGTGAGCTCGCACCCGTGGTCGCGGGGGTGACACTTCCCGAAGCGCGCGTCGGATCGCCAGCGCTGCAGCAGCTGACCCTTGGAGTAGGCGCAGATGTATCGCTGTCGGGTCGCCGACTCATGACGACGGCGGAAGCCGCGCGGGCGCGCTCCAACAACGCGGCGCAACCACTTCTGATTCCCGCGTTGTATCAGGCGCTCAAGATTCAGGCTGATTCGATCCGCCAGAGCACCGGCAAAGCGGCGGACGAGTCGGTTGACATTCCCATCGCGATCCAGGGCGACAAGACCATGCGGTACGATCTGCTCTCGCGCATCATGCAGTCCGCGCGTCTCGCCGGTTTCCGGAACATCTCCTTGCAGGTGAACCGGACCCCTGACGCTCCCGTGCAGGCGTCCTGACATGGCCGATACCAAGGTCAAAGGACCGCCACCCTCCGGTGCTCCGCGTCCTCGCCCGCCACAGAGCGAAACGACGTTCACGCGCAATCTTCGCTTCGAGTTCGCGGGCGAAGAGGGACGCGCGCTCATGGGCTCCTACGCGATTTCGACCACGCTCGCCATTGCATGGCTCCTGCTTGTGTATTTTGGGCCCGCGTCGAAACCGCCGTCCCTGCTCCCCGAGGAAGACGCGCCAATCGAAGTGAGTTTCGATCCCGAGACCCTGCCGGTTCCGACGCAGGCGCCCCCGCCGCAGCCAGGGGCGGAGCAGCCGCCCGCGCCCGGCCCGACGAACAAGCCGGAGGGTCCGAAGGCCCCAGAGAAGGGGAAACCCAAGCCAGGCGCGCCCGGCTCTCAGACTGAGACCAATCGCGCGGGCGCTATCGGCGACGCCTTCGGAACGTCCAGTGGGGCGGGCACGGGCGGACTCGTCGGAGATGTCGGCAACGTGCTGCGCGGGGTGGACGTGAGCTCGGGCAGTGGCGGGACCGGCGGCGGGCGCGCCGGAGTCGGTGGTGGCGGAGCGGGTGGCAAGGTGGTGCTCGGGTATGGCCAGGGCGGGCAAGGCTCGCGTACGCCGGGCCGTGGTGGCATCGGCGGTGGGACAGGCACCGGCGGTGGTGGCGGTGGCGGGATCGGCGGCGTGGGCGCCGGTGGGGGAATTTCTCGCGCACCCGTGCGCATCTCGGCGCCGCAGCCGATTGATGTCCCGGATCTCGGTGGGCCGTCGCGCGACGTCGGCGAGCTCGGCACCTTCGTGCGCAGCCGCGAGTCACAGCTGCGCTTCTGCTACAACGAGTTCGGCTTGAAAGTGAATCCCGGACTCGCTGGCAGCATCAACACCGCCATCACGATGACCGCCAGCGGCAGCGTCACCAACGCACAGATCACCAACCGCACGTGGAATGGCGCGGGGGTATCGGAAACCGAGTCGTGCATCCGCAACAGGATTCGCGGCTGGAAGTTCCCGGCATCATCCGCTGGGGGCGGCACGTACGGATTCTCCTTCAACTTCACGCGCTGAGGCAGTACGCCGGCCGGTGCAGGGACGATGAGCGGGGCGACTTCGGTCGCCCCGCTCATTTGATGAACAGCTGGACCGTGTCGCGCGACCCCGCACTGACCGTGAGTGCGCGGTACGTCGCCGGAACGCCACCCGCGGGCGCGATGCCCAGCCACCAGCGACCTGGCGGCAGCGAGATTGAGGTCCGTGTGCTCGACACGGTGGCTGAGCGGGTGGTCCGCGACCCGTCGCCCGCGGTCAGCAGCTTGTCCCAATGACGTCCGTGTGCGTCGCGTTGCTCGGACGCGGAGGGGAGCAGATGCGCGAGGCGCTCGCGTTGCGCAGCCTCGCGCCGCCGCAGGCGATCGCGGCGCGCGCGCAGGGAGTCAGCGGCAATCGCCCGCGTGCGGAAGGTGTCGAAGCGGCGTGCGTACGACGGAGTTCGGCGGTCGAGCGCGTGCATCGAGCGCGCCTCCGCGTTCAGCGCGCCGCGCTCAGCCTGGAAGTGCGCGTCGAGCAGCGCGACGCTGTCACCGAGTGCGCGGAGGCGTGCGAGCGTATCGTTGGCCGCGCCTCCCCGCGCGGACCGGTCGGGCTCGCGCAGCGTCGCGGGATCCACCGGGAGCGCGAGGACTACCGACGCATCCTGCGCGGCAGTAGAATCGTGCAGCACCGTGACCATGCCATCACGAGCGCAGGCGACCATCCAGAGCAGCGCGGCCGATGACAGCCGCCGCGTGGCGAGACGAGAATAACGAGACCCGTGTGGCATAGCGCGCTGCAAGCTATTGGCGCTGTCATGGCGCTGCAAGCGATCCAACTTCCCGATCCACCCCGCGGCTACGGCACGAGCACCGCGGAGGTCGTGCGCGACGCGGCGAATGTGATGCCGGCGGCATCGGTCGAGCGCGTCAATCGTCTCGCGTTCGACGTGCACGCGAAATCCGGCGGCGAGATCACGGTGGTCACCCTTCCGGACATCGGGCAACGCGACGCGAGTGACGTCGCGCTCGCCATCGGGCGGGACTGGAAAGTGGGATCGGCCAGCGAGGTGGGCGATCGCGCGCGGAACGCGGGCATCGTCATTCTGATCGTGCCGAAGGAAAGCAGCTCGGACGGCCGCGGCCGCTGCCGCATCGAGGTGGGCCGCGGCGCTGAGGGCTTCCTGCTCGACGCCGACGCCGGGACGATCTGCCGCGAGGCGACGCCGCTCTTCCAGCAACGGGACTATGGCGCGGCTATCGAGTACATCACGATACGCGTGGCGCAGGAGTTCGCGCGGGAGTTCGGCTTCGCGCTGGATTCGGCCAATGGCGCGCCGATCATCGATATTCCGCGCGCGCAACCGAGTGACCGGCGTCAACGCACCGGCTTCCCGCCGGTGCTCTGGCTGATCATTTTCTTCCTGGTGCTGTCCGCGTTAGGCGGGTCCGGCAAGAAAAAGCGCGGCGGCTGCGGCCCCGGGTGCCTGCCGATCTTCATTCCCATGGGCGGCGGTTCCTCTGGCCGACACGGCGGCTGGGGCGGAGGAGGATTCGGGGGAGGCGGTGGCTTCGGTGGCTTTGGCGGGGGAGGGGGGTTCAGCGGTGGCGGCGGAGGGTCGAGCTGGTAGTGTCAGGAGCGCTACGTGAGAACGGGAAACGACGAGTCATCGGTTGTCGGCTATCAGTTGTCAGTCTTCGGTCATCAGCTCCTGGTAACAGACATCCGATCACAGAAGCATTGCTCTCTCACCGACAACTGACAACTGATGACTGACAACTCGTTCTTCCGTGTGCCGGCGTATCAGGCTGCTCCAGGAGGATCATGGCGACGATGACACTCGACGACGTAGTGAAGCAGCTCGGACTCGCGTACGGCGGCGAGCTTCGCGCCGTGGTGCTGTACGGGTCGGCCGCCGCGGGGGAGCATAACCCCAAGCGATCGAACTACAACCTCCTCGTCATGGTGGATTCCCTGCCGCTGGATCGACTGCGCGCCGCGGCGGCGGTGTCCCGGGCCTGGTCCGAGGCGGGCAATCCGCCGCCCCTCACGCTGACCACCGAGGAATGGCGTTCGTCCGTGGACATCTTCCCGATGGAGTACGCCGACATTTTGGAGCGGCACCGCGTGCTGTTCGGCGTGCCCCCCTTCGAGGGGATCACGGTGGCGCGGGAGCATCTGCGCCTCGAGGTCGAGCAGCAGACGATGGGCAAGCTGCTGCAGTTCCGGCAGGGAATCCTGCACGCTGGGGGCGACGCCAAACGCCACGTCGGTCTGCTCGAAGACAGCCTCAGCACCTTCATGGTAATCTTTCGCGGGATTGTGCGACTTCACGGCGACCAACCGTCTACTGACTATGAGACCCTGAGCCGGGATATCGCGCAACGGGCTGGTTTCGATCCCGCGCCGTTCGTGCGCGTGGTCCGACATGTGCGCGGGGTAGAGAAGTTGCCGCGCGAGGCGGCGGAGGAAACGCTGGCCGGATACCTGGCTGGCATGCAGCAACTGGTTTCGTACCTGAATCGCTTTCGCTGATCCCGTCGCACGCATTTCGAGATGTTTGTCACCAACTCACCACACGGTATGCCCACATGAAACGGTTCGTTGTCTTCCCCCTGTTCGTCGCGGTACTCGCGTGCCCCGGCGAGAAAAAAGTTTCCGCGGATACAATCCCGCTGGACACGATGCCCGCCGATCTGAGCGGCGTCCAGCCGGACATTCCGGCCGCCGCGCCGGATACCTTCACACCGCGGCAGATTCCGCGCGCCACGCAGGGCTCGGGGCCGAGTGTACCGGCGGCGCCGCCGGCGCTCCAGGCCGCCGTGGAGCGGGAGCAGGCGTTCTCGCGTTTCTGCTATCAGGAGTTCGGTCAGAAAGCCGATCCAACGCTTCGCGGTGGCGTGGCGATGGTCGTGACCGTCAGCGGAAGCGGTATCGCCGACGCACGCGTCGCCAACGACAACTGGTCGTCGCGCGCGGCCGGGACGGCGGTCAATCGCTGTCTCAACGAGAAGGCCAAGTTGGCCTGGAAGCTCAGCCCCGGCGAGGTGAAGGCCGGAAAGTACGTGGTGCAGTTGCGCTTCACGAGCAGCGGCTGAGCGCTGCATTCACTCCGACATCGAGAGGAACTCGCACATGCAACGACGTTGGATCGCGCTTCTGGCGCCGATGCTCGCCACCGGATGCGGCTACAACACGATTCAGACGTACGACGAACAGGCCGCGTCGGCGAAGCAGCAGATCGAGGTACAGCTGCAGCGGCGCGCGGACCTGATTCCGAATCTCGTCAGCACCGTGAAGGGATACGCAAAACAGGAGGAGAAGATCTTCGGCGACGTATCGCGTGCGCACGCGGGACTGGTCGGCACGCTGAGCCAGGCCGGGGGCGCCAGTCCAGGGGCGCTTGCGAACGCGAACGACAATGTGACGCGCGCGATGGGCCCGTTTCTGACGCTGGTACAGGCCTACCCGCAGTTGAAGAGCGATCAGCAGTTCCTGCGGCTGCAGGACGAGCTGACGGGGACGGAGAACCGCATCGCCGTCTCGCGCAACGACTACAATGGCGCGGTCGAGAAATACAACGCGTACATCCGGCGCTTCCCGCAGACACTGACAGCGAAGGCGACAGGCGCGAAGTCGCGGGAGTACTTCGAGGTGACCAACCCGGCCTCGAGAAATGCTCCGACCG
>JANNOC010000749.1:0-2452 GCA_031398865.1 Gemmatimonadota bacterium
CACCGGATTGAAACGACTTCTGAAGTCGTCTCAATCCTTATTGGTTCGGCCCGAACAGAACCGCCGCGCTCCTACTCCATCCTGACCGGATCACCACGACGGATTGTGCCGCCCCGCACCACGGCAGCATACACACCGACGTTGACTTGGTTATGCTGGGCCGCCGTGCGCAGGATTCCCGGATCCCTCGGGAGATCCCCCTGCGCGAGAGTCGTCATCACGCAACGCCCGCAGGGGCTGGTGATGTTCAGGCGCACCGCCGTCCCGATAGCGAGCGTGTGACCGACCCAGGCATTCTCCGCAAAGCCCTTCTCACCTGAGGCCAGCTGCACCACGATGTTTGGACGAAATCGCCGGACCTCGAAGCGGCCTTGCGGATACAGCTCACTGAGGCGATCGAGCGTGGCCGTGGTCAATAGATGGACCATGGCAACGTCGAAGAATGTCCCCTCGGGTAGCGTGAAATCGGTGACCGTGTCCCGGTGGTCGAGGCCTTCCATGTCTGGCCAGTACTCCTCCGCATTGACCGCCCCGCGCTGGGCTGCACGAAATGTCACCTCACGGTTGAGTGCCTTCGAGAGGATCTGGTTGAGATCACCCTGGTCACTGGTGACAGTGGTGCCATCGGGGAGGGCGATTCGGACCGGAGGCACTTTCGCGGCCGCACGCGCCGGCTCGATGAAGCTGGCGCGGAAATCGAAAAGACGCGGCCATTTTCGCGGGTTCTTGGCGGTCGCCACCTTCCCGTCGGAGCTGTCGACGAGGGCATACGCACGATCCCCAAGCAGCCCACGTTCCGTAACCACAGTGGCGTTCAGTTCCTCTCCCATCACGGACTTGACGGGATATCGCCAAAGCGAAACCACCGCACCAACCTCGATCTGCGCTGCGTTTGACATGCTTCACCCTCCTTCATTGCTCAGCTCGGGACTTGGCTCTCACGCTCGCGACGCCGAACAACCCGGATCATCTGCGAGCACGGCTTCGTCTCGCCAGGCCGCGCTCGTCAGCGGCATTCGTTTGTTCGAGGCGTCATAGCTCAAACGAGAATGCGCGCTCGCCAAAGCTGTCGTACTTCCCGCGCTCGCATCACGATGTGGCGACCAGCGAATGCGATTCGCCGCCTTCCGGGCGCCACGGCGTGAAGCTCCGCGCGCAACGCTCCCGGGAGGCCGGGAAGTGACGCTATTCGACAATCTCCTTCTTGAGACTCTGGACAAACGCAACAACCTCGCGCTGTTCGGCCTCCGGCACCTGGAATTTCGCGAGAGTCGCGGCGGCATGACCGAGGAACACGCTCCAATCGCTCTCGCTGATGCGCATCCCTCGGTGGCAGAGCGCCATGTCCCTGCCGCGGTAGTACATCGGTCCGCCCGTACTCGCGCAGAGGAAGTCAATCAGGAGCTGCTTCTCACGATTGACGCCGTCTTCCCCGCGGTGTGCCCAGAAGCGGCCGAGCTGCGGATCGGCCTGGAGCCGGGGCAGTAGGTCATTCGCCACCGCCGTGATCGCGTCGTAACCACCAAGCCGCTCGTACAAGGTCTTCTTCTCGTCGCTCATCACGTTCTCCTCAGGTCAGGGGGACGCCCGGGGTTGAGCATCCTAGCATCGACGACGGCCGGCCCGCTGCGCCTAATTGGTAGGGAACCGCGCGATCCCAAACGGCAACATTCCCGTTGATAGCCACGATCTCCTCATGACGGTCCTTGTACTCCAGTTCCAACGTGTCCGCCCCAACACGAGGCGCGTCATCCGCGAGCCCGTCGAGAACGCTTGCGCCCTTGGACGGCATCACTCTACCTCAAGCGTCGAACGTTGGCGGTCAGCGGCGCGCTCGGCGCGTCCGCTGGAGTGCGGTGTTAGACCGACGCGCTATGCCGTAGGGAGCGAGCTCCTCTCGGACTGCCTGGCGCACGATGTCGAGAGTCGAACGACGATGGACATACTCAAGCAAGGCGTCGTTAATAAGGGTCTGGTAGTTCCCTCCCCCCGCTGTGTCCACGAGACTCCGAAAATACTCCAGGACAGCATTGTCCAGCCGGATGGATATCTTCGCCTTTCCCGGCTCAGGCTTAACGATGGCACCGCGCTTCGCACGCGAGAAGTCGATATCGCGGTATTTATCAGCTACGACCTTCTTCATAGCGCACCCTCTGGCGTTTGTTCGCCTTCCAAGCTGAAATCACTCTGATGATATCCGGCTCGCGGTACGTGTAGACCACGACAAGCAGGTTTCCAAGATTGCTGAGGCCTAGAGTCACAAAGCGTGGCTCTTCCACCGCGTCAGAATCTTCACGGGTCAGAGCGAATTCGTCCTCTAGAACTGTGACCGCCTCAGCGAAACTGACCCGGTGAATGCGTAGGTTCGCTGCCGCTTTGGCCGGATCCCATTCGAACCGCACGCCCATAGTGTATAGACGATTGTCCTCCGGCGCAAGTTCGTTGGTCGAAC
>JANNOC010000754.1:0-4663 GCA_031398865.1 Gemmatimonadota bacterium
CCTGAGCGGGAACATACTATGGCGGACTGCGTCATCAGACCCTGAGCGGGCAACGTGAAGTGCGGTGCAGCGATGATTCGAAGTTCCCATCGTGAAGTGGCGCACGTCCCGGGCTGGGACCGGGAGAGTACAGGCCAGGACCGGACGAGATAGTGTCAGGAAGTATCGTGCCGCTCCGACCGCACGGACGCGGGCACTGGAATTCGTCGGACGACTGGCGCGTGTGACCGAACGAGCACAGGCCGCCAAGGCACTGGCGCGCGAGCTCGGCGCGGAGGATCTCCTTCTCTTCGTTGGTGACGCGACGCTCGACACCCTGGTGCCCGCGCCGGGGTTCCCACAGCTCGTGAGCGATCGAGCCGCATGGACCTCTCTCCTCGACGAGTGCCTTCGCACGGGCCGATGCGAGGGTCGAGTCGCGCTCGCGGATGACAGCGAGAGCACCGCATCGGCCTTTCGATTGTCCGACGGATCCGTGCTCGTCACGATCGGAGGGCAGGTGAAAGCCGATCAACTGGCTGAGCTGCTTCCGGTTTTCCCGCTCCTCACCGCGGCGATCGCGGGCGAGCAGGCGGCGAGCGTGCTTCTGCAGCGCCAGGAGGCCGAGCTACGGAAGCAGACATCGGCATTGCGAACCGCCGCACAAAAACTGACCGAAACGCGGGAAGAGTTGGAGTCCATCAACTTCGAGCTGATCGAAGCGAACGCGCTGCTCGCGGCGGAAGGCGAGGAAGCCGAGCGAGCTCGCGCCGAAGCCGAGCGGACTCGCGCACAAGCGGAGCGGGCGAACCGAGTCAAGAGTGACTTTCTCGCGATGATGAGCCACGAGCTGCGCACGCCACTCAATGCCATCGGCGGCTATGCCTCGCTGCTCGAGATGGGCATCGTGGGACCAATTACGCGGGAGCAGCGGACGTACATTGAGCGCATTAACTGGAGTCAGAAGCACCTGGCCACCCTGATCAGCGACGTCCTGAACTTTGCCCAGCTGGAGGCGGGAAAGCTGCAGTATCACATCGCGTCCGTGGCGCTCGATGACGAACTTCAGGGTCTCGGAGCGCTGGTCGAGCCACAAGCGCGCGCGCGTTCGGTGGCCTACGAGTTCCGTCCGGGGGTGCGCGATGTCGCGGTGCTCGGTGATCGCGACAAGATCGCGCAAGTGGTGCTCAATCTCCTGACCAATGCCGTCAAGTTCACGCCGTCCGGTGGTACGGTGATCCTCCACACCCAGGCGACGCCCGGGGCGGTGCTAACGCGCGTCACCGATTCAGGGCCGGGGATTCCAGCGGACCGGCTCGAATCCATCTTCGAGCCGTTCGTCCAGCTGGAGCGTCGTCTCACGAAGGAGGTTGGCGGGGTCGGCTTGGGGTTGGCGATCAGCCGCGAGCTCGCGCATGGCATGCGCGGTGAACTGATTGCGGAGAGCCAGATGGGAAGCGGCTCGACCTTCACCTTTTCGCTGCCGCGGGCATAGCGCCGGAGCGCTCCCGCCCAACGACGGTCAGCGAGCTCCGTCTATCCCGATCGCGGGTGGCCGCCAGCTCCGGCGTGATCACCTTGATGGCGACGTGCCGGGACACTCAGGTCAGCACGTTGGCCAGGTCCCTGACGGCGCCTTCCAGCTTCCGCACCTTGGTCGCATCGCAGGATGCGCTCGCATCGGTGGCCAGCTGCGCCGCCATCTGCGTCAACCCGTTCTTCCGCGCCCCACCGGAGGCGCGCTCGGCAGTCGCCAATCCCTGCCTGACGGCGGCGATGCGCTGCGCGCCGAGGCATTTCGACCGCTCGAGCTGGTCCGCGTACGCGCGGGCGAGTGCGAAGCTCGGCGGCCACACCATCTTCGGCTGTCCCTGCGCATTCAGATAGTCGTAATGCACTGTCTTCGCCGCGTCGATTTCGTTCTGCGAGATGAATTCGCTCGGGGTCAATTCCGCGACGTCGAGGCCGCGGGTGATTTCGGAGCTGTACATGGCGCCATTGTACCAGTACACGGACCAGGAGCCGCTCAGCTCGGTACGGGTCGAGTCGACCGGGCCTCGATCAAAGAAAGCGATCTCCATCGGGTTCGCTGCATCCGTCCAGTCGAAGACGGAGATCCCACCCTGATACCAGGCCTGCACCATCACGTCGCGACCCGGGATGGGGATCAGCGAGCCGTTATGCGCGACACAGTTCTCGGCCGGCGTCTGGGGTGCGGGAAGCTTGTAGTAACTCTGGAACACCATCTTGCCATTCTCCAGCGTAAAGATGGCATCCGCCCCCCACTCCTTCTTGTCCGTCACACGGCACTTGGCCGCCATGCCACCGCCCCATTCGTCGGTGAAGAGGATCTTGGTGCCATCGTTGTTGAAAGTGGCGGAGTGCCAATAGGCAAAATTCGAGTCGGCCACCGCGCCGATGCGCACCGGATTCGCGGGATCGCGAATATCCAGGAGGAGGCCATAGCCGCCGCACGCGCCACCCGCGAGGCCGATGGCCGGATACACCGTGATATCGTGACACTGCGTCGGTCCGGAGCGAGGGTCGTCGTCTTCCTCCATCTTGTCGACGATGCCCTGGGCGCCAGCGCGGAGTGCGGCGCTGTCCGCGGCCGTCGCCGCGCCGATCCCGCCGCGAGCGCGAACGATGCTGTCGAGCATTGGCTCAACGAACGTCGCGGGAAGGACACGCTCGCGACCCCGTGACACGGCGGTGAAGCCGCCGCGCGCGCGCGCGTCCGCGGCGGCCTTCCTGGCGGCCGCGATGTCCTCGGGCGCGTCGCCGTGCGCGGGCGGCGCCTGGAGGTCGTTGAAGATCCGCGGAGTCGTCACGATCGCCGCCTGCTCGGGGTGGGCCAGCGGCACCTTGATCACCTCGATGCGAAACAACGCCGAGTTGGGATCCTTGTCCGGCGTCATGCCCACACAGCCCGTGAGCTCGTTAGGCGAGCGCACGTTCGCCGACCCCGAGATGTACACGTAAACGTTCTCCTTGTCCTGCGGATCCTCCAGCACCGTGTGCGTGTGCGAGCCGCGGCATGTCTGGACGTTGGCGATGTACTTCGGATTGGCGATGTCGGTGATGTCGAAGATGCGGATCCCGCGCAGTCGCTCCGCGCTGACCGTGTCCTTCACTCCTTGCCCGCCACAGTCCAGTCGGCCACTGTTGCTCTCGCCGGAAACGAAGAGGAGGTTCCGATACACCGACACATCGCTCTGCGACGCGGGGCAGTAGTATGCCTTCGTCAGGACCGGCCGGGTGGGATTCGAGATGTCCCAGACCTGAAAGCCGTTAAAGCTGCCCTGGATGGCGTAGTTGCCAGTAAAGGTGATGTCGGAATTGACGCCACCGACGAACTGACCGGTCGGCGGACTCTGCGACAGCACGCGCAGGTTGGACACCGCCTGCTCGGCGTCCATGGCGCCGGCGCGGAGACCGACGCGCGCATCGCGCCGCGGCACGGGTGACGGGCTGGCGGATCTGGAGGTCGGGGTGACGCACGCGGCGGCGGACAACAGCCCGACGGCGAGCGACAGCGTGATCAGCGACGCGGAGTGGCGCATGTGGACGGTAGTGTGGAGGGTGGTCACGGGGAGGGGATCCCAAGGACGTGGGCGGCGAGCATCTTCTGCATGCGATCAATTTCAGTCGCCTGATCGACGTTCACATCGGAGGCGAACTTGAACACGGTTTCGTCTTGACCGGCACCGACGGAGGCGAACAGATCCCTGACCATGGACACGGCGCCTTTGTGGTGCTGAATCATGAAGCCGAGAAAGAGCCGGTCGAACTCCGTCCCTCTCGACTCGTCCAGCTGCCGCATCTGGCTTTTGCTGAGCATGCCAGGCATGAGCATCTCATGTTCGACGCCGCCGTGCAGCATCTGCATCGCGGTGGGTCGCGCTTCCGGCACCGGTTGCCGGCGATCGCGAAGCCACTGCTGCATCAAGGCGATTTCGTCCTGCTGGGCGTTGATGATCCGCTCGGCCAGCCTCAGCACCGAGGGGTTGGCCCCGTGACTGGGCGCGAGGCGGGACATCTCGACGGCCTGCGCATGGTGGCCGATCATCGCGGACATGAAGTGAATGTCCGCGGTGGTATAGGGAAGGCGGGCGCTGTCGGCTCGTGCCCTCGCGATGGACTCGGACGAGGGATCGGCTCCCCCGGTGTTTGCGGACCGGGGTGACGTGCGCGCGGATTCCACTGTGGCGCCGCGGCAAGCCACCGCCGTCGCCATGAGCAGTCCTGCGGCGACGCCGCGAGTGGACAAAAGCATCGTTCCGATCAATACCCCGAAGGTGTTAAGGCGGCGAACTCATCCCGATGCCATGAATTCTAGCCATTTACCATTGTTGCTGCTCACGGCCCTCCTCGCGCCGGTCGCCAGCTCGTCCGCACAGCGGCGAGCGCTCTCCGCGAGTGATTCCGCGCTCGTGGGGCAAATCCTGAGTGCGGAAGACCGGCGCGATGCCAGTGACGCTGTACTGGACAGTGGAGCGCGCCACGCCGACGCGCGCATTCGGACAATCGCGTGGCGCGCCCGGCGTCGCATAGCTGATCCGACATTCGCCGCGCGCGATTCGCTTCCGGCGCTGCCAGCCCCGATCGCGTGGCCGGAGCCCTCGTGGCGACTCCGCTACCGTGCATTGGCGAAGGCGGGCAAGCGCGAGGACTGTGACGCGCT
>JANNOC010000767.1:0-3976 GCA_031398865.1 Gemmatimonadota bacterium
CTTCAACCGGCGTCTCCGCGAATCCGACCTCTCCGGTGACCGTGCGTCCCGTGGCGCCAACGCGAACGCTGTCGAGCGCGGCGCCCAGCATCCGGGCGGCGGCGGCGCGCGTCACCAGCAGGCCTAACGGTGCTGGCGCCATCGGCGCCTCAGCTGCCATGCCCTCCTGTGCCGAGCGCATGAAGTTGATGATGTTCGGCGGTGCGATATCGAGCGCGGCGATAGCCACTGCCGCGGCACCCGCGTACCGATTCAACCCGCCGCGCACCCAGAACTGAAAATTCGGCGCGCCGGTCGGACCGAGCGGTGGCGCGAGGACGACGACCTTGCCAGCCACCTGCTGCGGCGTGAGCACCGCACTGGTATCACCGGCGCGCCCGCCGTACACCGTCTGGACGTTCGAAACGCTCATCGTGGTGCCGAACGGAAACGTCGCGCCGAGCGAGGGGATCGGGAGGAAGTCCGTACCGAATGTCAACGCGCCGCCGGCCGCTGACAGCGTCGCCGATGGGCGCACCCCGCGAGTGACGAGCGGAATCGCCTGGAAAAAGGTGCCGTTCTCTCCCGCGGGCTCGAGTCCAAGCCGCCGCAGCTCGGCGGCGATGTAGTCCGTCCCTTTCACGGCGCCGGGGGTTCCTGCCTCACGCCCGAGCATCGAATCGTCGGCGAAGATGTACACGCGGGTCATCAGATCGGCCGCGGTGATCGCCGGTTGTGTCGGCCGCGGCACGAGCTTGAGCGGTCCCTCGCCAGCGGCAACGGGCTGCGGCGCTGGCGCGGCGACGGATACGTCGGCCGTCCGTTGCGCGCACGCCAGTACGGGCGAGATCAGCAGGACGAGCAGGGCACGAGTGGAAAGTCTCACATGACCTCGTAATGCAGTGAAGAAGTACGTGGTACTCAGCGAAGCGGTGCGAGCGCAGCCAGCCGAACGCGATTGTATTCCGTTGCAGGAAACTAGACGGTCGCGATAGCTCGCGCTATTTGTGAGAGCACGTTACGGGCGCACGCATGCATATTTTACGCATTGCTGACACCGGGCATGGCGCGTCGCGATAAGTGACGCCTCCCGCCGAGCGGCTCGCTCCAGGTGCGCGGCATCGCGTAGGCAGTCTGCTCCCGCTCCCCGTTCCCCGCTCCCCGCCTCATGAGAGTTCTCCTGCAGCGTGTCAGCCGGGCGTCGGTACGGATCGGGCCTCCCGATGACCGTCTCGTCGGCGAGATCGGCGTGGGATTTCTCCTCTTCGTCGGCTTCACGCACGACGACGGAGATGCGCAGCTGGATTGGATGGTGGAGAAGGTGAGTGGATTACGACTCTTCCCGGACCCGGAGGACAAAATGAACTTGTCGCTTGCCGACGTCGGCGGCGCGCTGCTGGTGGTGTCGCAGTTCACCCTGTATGCGGATGCGCGGAAAGCACGGCGTCCGAGCTTCACCGAGGCGGCGCCCCCCGAGATCGCCATCCCGCTGTACGAGCGTTTCGTCGCGCGCCTGCGTGCCACCGGCGCTGCGGTCGCCACGGGCGAATTCGGCGCCATGATGGCCGTCGAGCTCGTGAACGACGGACCCGTCACTCTGTGGCTCGAACGGTGAGCGTCCCTCGGATCATTCTCGCGTCGCAGTCCCCGCGACGACATGACCTGCTCAATCTGATCGGTATCGCGCATGATGTCGTCCCGTCCGACGTGGACGAGTCCTCATTGCCACATGAGGCACCGGTGGCCTATGCGGAACGGCTGGCGCGCGACAAGGCCGCGGCGGTGGCTCATGGCCACGCGGATGCGGTGTGCATCGGCGCGGATACGATTGTGGTGATCGACGGAGCCATTCTGGGGAAGCCGCGCGACGAGGCGGACGCGCGTCGCATGCTGCGTCTCTTGAGCGGTCGCACACACTCGGTGTTGACGGCCGTCGCGGTGGCACGGCACACCGCGCTGGTGTCGGGAGTGGAAGACGTCGCGGTCACTTTTCGGCCGTTGGACGACGCCGACATCGCAGCCTACGTGGCGACGCGCGAACCGATGGACAAAGCGGGCGCCTACGGAATTCAGGGATTCGGCGCGACCATCGTGCAACGCATCGAGGGGGACTACTTCGCCGTGATGGGACTCGCACTGGGGCGACTGGTCACGCTCCTGCGGCAAGTCGGCGTTCACTACGATTTCGGCCGGCTCAGCGCGTAGCGCGCTCGCCAGACTTCCAGCTTGTCGATCACGTCACGCACCTGGATGAGCGGCATGCGGTCGAGGCGGTTCTCCATCGAGATCGGATAGTCTTCACCTGGCTCGCCGTACGCGTCGATCATCAGATCGCGAAACTTGCGGTACGGCCCCACGCGCCTGGGGTTGGAATAGCCGATCAGGCTGATGACGGGCCGATCGAGCGCAACGGACATGTGCAGCGGTCCCGTGTCCGGCGAGAGTACGACCGCGGCGCCATCGAGTATTCCGACGAGTCGGCGTAACCCGCTCCCGAGCGCCGACAGCGGCTTGTGCCGGGCCCGTTCCAGGATGACGCGTTCGGCGTGCAGCTCGCGTTCCGAGCGCCCGCCCACGAGAACGGGTTGCAGCTCATACTCCGATGCCAGCACATCGCACACCTCCGCCCACCGCTCCGGCATCCAATCCTTCTGCGCCTTGCTCGTCGCCACGACGATGGCGGCGACGGGACGCTCGATCTCCCCATAAAATTCCGTCTGCCAGGCGCGCTCGGCGTTCCACGGTCCGAGATTCCAAACGAGCGGCTCCGCGGGCACGCCGAGCGCATTCAGGAATTCGAGATACTGGTCCTGCACGTGCTGCCCCTCCGCGCGCGGCGGAATGCGCTGATTGGTGAACAGCCAATTCATGTCGCGGGCGCGCGCGCGGTCGAATCCGAGCTTGACAGGCGCGCGGGTGAACGCGGTGACGATCCCCGCCTTGAAATACACCTGCAGCGCGATGACGACGTCGAAGCGGCGCTCGGCGAGCGTGCGGCGGATGTCGGTGAAGCCGCGCAACCCTTTCGCTCTATCGAACAGGATGATCTCATCCACCAGCGGATGACCACGCACCAGTGACGCGGGATTCGGCTGCAGCACCCAGGTGAGATGCATTCCCGGGTGACTGCGCTTGAGCGCGGAGATCACCGGCAGCACGTGTACGGCATCGCCCACGGCGCTCATCATCACGATGCAGACCCGGTCGAGCACGATGCGCGTCACGGCATTGTCCAGTCGAGGTCACGATCGTCGATCGCGGCGCCATGCAGCGTCCGCCACTTGCGCGCGGAGCGCGTGAGCCGGCGCAGATTCTCCCGCCAGATGCGTGGGTCCCCGGGCGTGCCGAACACGACGCGGTCCACGTCGAGCACCCAGGCGCGCTGCCGGGTGCCGTGGGGGGAAGCGCCATCAGGAGCAAGCAACACGTTCTTGAGATTGAGGTCGGGATGCTGCGCGCCCGCGCGCAGCAGCTCCGCGAGTAGCAGGCGCGTGGCGCCAAGGCTGTCCGCTTTCCCCTCCGGATCAGGAGAGGCAAGCAACAGCTGCGCGAGGTCGCGACCGCGCGCTACCTCGCGTGTGACGACGTCACTGCGCTGGAGCAGCATACCGGCGCGATACACGACGTAGGCGACAATCTCGGGAGTGCGGACCCCCGCCTCACGCAACCGGATCGCGGCGCGCAACTCGTGAGGCGCGCGCGTCGGTGGAAAGAAGCGGTCGCCGGTGAGTGGAGCGAGCCATCCGCCGTGTCGTGACCGCCGCACGACCACGTCGGCGACGCCGCCCGGGAGGGGAATGGCGTATGCGATTCCGCGCCCGCTGAACGCACGCGCGCGAGGATGCGCCGCCGCGAAACCGTAGAGCGAGCCGCCGGCCATCGCTTCGCGCACGGCGTCGCTGAGCGCCGCGAGCGCCACGATCCGCGCGCCGCCGAGTTGGAACGCGTGATAGCCCGCCGGCAAGCGCACGGCGGCGCGGGTCACCGGGAAACGCTG
>JANNOC010000014.1:0-2689 GCA_031398865.1 Gemmatimonadota bacterium
GCCGTCGGCGGCGAGGCAATGGAGCGCGCGCGTCAGATGGTCATGGCCATCACGGCGGAGCCGATCGTCGGCGAGGTGTACGAGGGCACGGTGAAGAGCACGACCGCGTTCGGCGCGTTCATCGAGATCATGCCGGGTACCGAGGCGCTCCTGCACATTTCCGAGATGCGCTGGGGCCGGACCGAGAAGACGGAAGACGTCATGAAGAAGGGTGATCGCGTGAAGGTGAAGCTGATCGAGCGCGACGAGCGCGGACGCCTGCGTCTGTCCAAGAAGGCGCTGGAGCCGAAGCCCGAAGGGACGTCCGAGGGTTCGGATCGTCCGCGCTCCGACAGGCCCCGGAGCGAGCGCCCGGCCGGTGAGGAAGGCGGCGCGACGGCAGACGAGCCGGAAGGCGCCGCGATTGCCGCCGATTCCGGTCCCTCCTTCGGCGAGCAGAGTGGTGGCGATCGTCCCGATCGGCCCCGGCGTTCCGGTGGCGGTGGCGGTGGCGGCGGCGGCCGCGGCGGTCGTGGTGGCGGAGGGCGCTCGCGCTAGTGACGCCGGTGGCTGCACGCTCCCCCACGGGGACGCGCGAGCAAGTGCAGGGAGGGGGGCTCAACCGCACGATACTGCCGAATGGACTGACCGTGCTCTCGGAATACATGCCGGGAGTGCGGTCGGTTGCATTGGGGGCATGGGTCCGGGCGGCGTCCATTCACGAGGCGCCTGCGCGCATGGGCGTCTCGCACCTCCTCGAGCACATGGTGTTCAAGGGGACGCCCACGCGCAGCGCCAAGGACATCGCGCTGTCCCTGGAGACCCTGGGCGGTTCGCTGGATGCTTATACGGCGCGTGAGCACACGGCGTATCAGGCGCGCGTGCTGGACGAGCATCTGGCCGAAGCCGCCGACGTCCTCGCCGATCTGATCTTCCGGCCGCTGCTCCGCGCGGCCGATTTGCGTCTCGAACGCAAGGTCGTGCTGGAAGAGATCAGCATGGTCGAGGATACACCGGACGATCTCGTCTTCGAACTGCATAACGAGGCGTTGTGGGGGACGCACCCGTACGGCTACTCCATTCTGGGGACGCGGGACACCGTCGCCTCGCTCGGCGTCACGGAGCTCCGGGAGCTGCACGACCGCGCGTATCATCCGCCGCAGATCGTGATCGCCGCCTCCGGCAACGTGGAGCATGACCAGTTGCTGGAGACGCTGGATCGCGGCGGGTGGACGGCGCGGCCGCAGGGAGGCGCGACCGCGATGCTGTCGACCGTGCCGACGCCGCTACCCGCCGCGTACCGGCACGTGGAGCGCGACAGCGCGCAGACCCACGTGGTGTTCGGTTCGCAGACGATTGCGCACGCCGATCCGCGTCGCTACGCGACCGCGCTCGCCGGAATGCTGCTCGGGGGCGGGATGAGCTCGCGGCTTTTCCAGCGCATTCGCGAAGAGCTGGGACTGGCATACTCGATCTACAGCTTTCAGTCCTTTCACGTCGACACGGGCGTGCACGGCGTGTACGTTGCCAGCGCGGCGGACACGGCTGCCGAGGCCATGCGCGCCATTCGTGAGGAGATGGAGCGAGTGGCCACGGACGGCTTTCCCGACGACGAGATCGAGTTGGGCAAGCAGCAACTCAAGGGGCAACTGACGCTGTCGCTCGAGAGCGTGTCGTCCCGGATGTACCGGGCGGCGTCGTCTGAACTGTATGGCGAGCCGTACCGGACGCTGGACCAGACGCTCGCGCTCATTGACGAGATTGATGCGGCGACCGTATCAGCAGTGTGCCAGGACTTCTTCCATCCGGATGCGCAGACCGTGTTGAGCCTTGGAAAGCACGCCGTCCAGTAGTCTCGCACCTCCTTCACATCCACCTCTTCCACTGCCATGAAAATCGGCGTCCCGAGAGAGATCAAGACGAACGAGAATCGCATCGCGCTCGTCCCGGCGGGCGCCGAGGCGCTGGTGGCCTCCGGGCACACCGTGTACATCGAAAAGAGTGCGGGCGAGGGAAGCGGATTTTCGGACGAGATGTACTCCAGTGTCGGGGCGACGATCGCGAAGGACGTCGATGCTTTGTGGCGCGAGGCGGAGATGATCATGAAGGTGAAGGAGCCGATCGCGGTGGAGTGGCCGCGCATGCGCGAGGGGCAGACGATCTTCACGTACTTCCACTTCGCGGCGGACGAACAGCTCACGCGCGCGCATCTCGATAGTGGGGCGACCTGCATCGCGTACGAGACTGTCGAGCTGCCCTCGCGGGAACTTCCGCTGCTGACGCCGATGTCCGAAGTCGCCGGTCGCATGGCGGTCCAGGAGGGAGCGAAGTATCTGGAGAAGTTGTACGGCGGACGCGGCGTCCTGCTCGGCGGCGTGCCCGGCGTGGCGCCGGCGAAAGTGGTCGTGCTGGGCGGAGGGATCGTCGGGATCAACGCCGCGAAGATGGCCGCGGGCCTCGGCGCGAAGGTGACGGTACTGGACATCTCGCTCGAGCGTCTGCGCTATTTGTCCGATGTGATGCCCGCCAACGTGCAGATGATCTTCTCCAACCGGCACAATATTCTGGAACAGATCCGGACGGCCGATCTCGTCATCGGGGGCGTGCTGATTCCCGGTGCGAAGGCACCCAAGCTCATCCGTCGCGAAGATCTCAGGACGATGCAGCCCGGGTCCGTGATCGTGGACGTCGCGATCGACCAGGGCGGATG
>JANNOC010000022.1:0-7839 GCA_031398865.1 Gemmatimonadota bacterium
CCACACGTAGTTCAATCCGTTGACGACGCTGCCGGTGTCTCCGAGCGACGCCGCCGGCTTCGCGAATGTCATGCGCCGGTCGCTGCTGCGCGCCACGGCACTCGTCAGGCGCAGCAGCGACGGATTCCACCGGACCATCGCGCCGCGCAGTGCGCGGCCCGCGGCGGACCGCTCCATCCAATTCGGAAGATGCATGATGGAGCGGTCCAGCCACCCCGGGAGCCGCCGGAAGCGACCATCACTCGCGAGGTTGTATTCCGCGCCGAGGGTAAAGCTGTGCGCGGCGCCGCGCTGATACTCGCTGCGCGTGTCAGCGGTGGAGTAGGTGGAGCTCAGGGCGAGATGATTGAGAACCGGCGCGAGCGTTCCCGTGAGCGGGACCACCCGGCGCATCGCGAGCGCGTACGTCGTCGCGTTGGCGCGCGGAGTACGCAGACCCTGGACCGCACTCCCGCGCACGTCGGAGCGGGAGACGAAGGTCGGGTCCGTGCCGGTGGAACTGTAGCTCACCGAGAATGGGAGCGCGACACCAAGCCGCTCGGGCAGCAGCTTCTCCAGCGCGATCGCGGTACTCACGTCCATGCTGTTGTCCGCGATGAACGACGGCTGCTCCGCCAGTTGGCGGAAGTTGGCGTCGCGGCGCGTGAGATTCACGCGGACGTTCGCCACATCGCCGGCGATGATCGACAGCCCGATCTGCCCGGCAAAACCCGGCGTGTCCACGACTCGCCCCAGGCGGATGTCGTCCACCCACAGCTCCAGCGTATCGCCGAGCGCAATCGGTGACGTGGAGCCCGTCGCGGAATCCGTGCTGACGCGCAGAATTCCCACCGCGAGCTCCTGCACCGCCGCGAGATTCGGCGGCGCGACGCTGGGGTCGGTGGTGTACACCATGTACCCATTGTCGCACGCCGCGTACACCGACGTGTCGGCGACGCCGACGGCGCGCCCCGACCGCGCGATGAACAGGGAGTCCAGTCCGGTGCAACTGTTGCGGCGACCACCGTGCAGAAAGACGTTCTGCACCTCCGCGCGCAGCCGGTACAGCGTCTCGAAGTTCACCACGACTTCCGGCTCCCACGCCGCGCGGCTGTTGCCGCTATTGGCCGGTGTGCGATACAGATAGAAGTTGCTCTCATCGCGACCCATCTTGATGAAGAACTGCAGCTCACCGCCGGGCCCCCAACCGTTGTTGCGGCCGCGCGCCCACACGCGCAGCTCCTGATAGCCCATGAAGTTCTTCTGTCCTTCCGGGAAGCGGTAATACGCCTCCGCGCGATCCAGCGGCTCGAGGCCGCCCGCCAGAATGCGCATGGAGCGCTCATTGATGAGCAGACGCGTCGTTTCCGCACCGGTCTGACGGGTATCCGGCGCATCAACGACCCCCGGCGGCGGCTCGTAGAAGACGCCGCGCAACGAATCCCGGTCCTGCGTGCCGATAACGGTAACGAGGACATACCCGCCCCCACGCTGCTCGCCGGCAATTCCCTGCACGGTCGTTTCGGCGCGCTTGAGCCACGGCGATCCGACCAGACGCAGCCGCGCGATGGGCACGGTCGTGAACGCGGAATCGGGCTGGCCGGCGCCCGAGATCATCGTCAGGCGCAGTGCCCGAACGCGGCGAAGCAACGGATCGTTGAGCGAGTCGTCCGCTGCCCGAAACGAGACCTTGAAGTTCACCCAGCAGCGCAACGCGGTCTCGATCGTGCCGACTGTCGTCACCGGCCGGACGTTGCAGTTGCCGATGCGCGAATAGGTGCGCGGGTCGCTCAGATCAACGATGAAGCGACGCAGGCGCTCGGTGTCGCGCTGCGCGCTCGTGAGGTTGAGCACGTTGTCGAGATCGATGTCCTCTTCATCGAGCCGGTTGTTGCGCACCGTGCAGTTCGTCCGCGCGTCACCGAGCGTCCGAATCGAGAAGTCGCCGCGACTGCACGTCTCGAAGCCCGACGTGTCGCGCGTGCTTCCGCCGGCGGCGATGCGCAGCGGAGCCACCAGGTCGCCGGGAAGTCCGCTGTCGTCCGTGCCCGAATCGAAGACACGCGAAAACTCGTCGCGCTCGCTGTCGAGCCGGTCGTACCCTTGCAACTGCTTGCCCGTATACAGCGAGTCGAGGCCGAGTGCCGTCGCTGCCGCGCAGCCGACGCAGAGCGATTCGGGCGCGAAGGCGACGCTGTTCTCCGAGATTTCACCGAAATCAAAGACGAGCGCGCCATTGCGTTGACGCCCGCTCGCCGTCGTATCCACCAGCGCCCAGAACTCCAACTGCTCCACGCGCGAGAGGTCCGCGCCGCTCGGACTGAGCACCGTGCGAATGGAGCGCCAGCGGCGGCCCCCCAGGGGAGCGTCGAAGATGCGCCACTGAAAGCGATCCTCGCGGCGTAGGCCGCCGATGCTCAGCGGATAC
Source organism: Gemmatimonadota bacterium (assembly GCA_031398865.1). Taxonomy (GTDB): domain Bacteria; phylum Gemmatimonadota; class Gemmatimonadetes; order Gemmatimonadales; family Gemmatimonadaceae; genus JANNOC01. The sequence continues at coordinate 2,408 of JANNOC010000022.1, forward strand.
AGCGTCAGCCAGAGTAACTGCTCCGGGCTCACGAAACCGCCGCCGGTGGTGCGCGTCAGCGGATCGATGTCTTCTATCGTATAGCGAGCCACAGTCCCGTCTCTATATGCGCCGAAGTTCTGCCACGCGAGCGTGGATGCGCGCTCGAGATCCAGCACGTTGGCGCCGAACCGTGCGGGCAGGCGCGCCACGAGCGCGGGCTGGCTGGCGTAGTACCAGGATCCTTCGTTGAGCAGGATCTGCGTGCCGCCTTCGCCTTCAAAGGATTCGACGTACGCCTGACCGGCGTCGTTCGGCCGCGGGCGGCTCGCGGCCAGCTCTCCCTGCAACTGGATCTGCGACGGTGCCGACGTGCGCACCAGGGGAAGACGGTCGAGCGCCGCGGTGAGAGCGGTTGCCTGAAAGGCGAAGCTGCCGCTCACGCCGGCAACGAGGGAGGATACCGGCTCGAAGCCTAACGGCGGGCGCGTGAACGTGGTGCTCTGCGACTGCGAGATCGCCATGAACGTGACCTCGCCATTGGTCATGGGAAACTGCGTCGCCAGGCCGAAGATGGACGTGGGCGCCGCCGCGAAGAGTGGATTCTCCTCGAACTGGACGGTGACCTGACGCGGGCGCGCAAACAGTGTGTCCGGACGCGTGAACGTGACGAGTCCGAGCTCATAGTCCACCGAATAGTCGGTGCCGCGGCGCAGTGTGAGCCCATCCACGACGATGCGCTCGGAACTCTGGCGCACCTGCACCGCGCCCAGACTGAGCGACCCGGCATCGCCTCCGCCCTCCGCCTGGTAGCGTGCACGGATGTGATACAGCGTCTGCGGGTGCCGCGCCGAGTACAGGTCCTCGGACGGAGTGGTATAGATGGTGTCGTTCACCGGGTTGCCACGTTCCACCAGTCCGCGCTCCGCGAACGGCTCCAGCGACGGGAACACAAGGAAGTAGTCCGAGATGATCTTCGAGCTCGTGCCTCCCGCGCTGCGATTGATGTTCGGGTCGCTCGGCCGCGGCCACAGCCGATTCTCGACGTCGAAGGTGGAGGGATTACTCACCTGCGAGAGGCCGAACATCTCGAGGTACGTATCGCTCGCACCAGCCAGGGGGCGCTCCTGATCGCCGCTGCTGCCGGTCACGATCTTGATGCCGAGAGTTTCGCGGCGGATGTCGTCGCCACCGATGCGGTAGACGGAGCGAATCTCGCGGTCGAACGTGGGGTCGCCGGGACTGACTTCCGGGTCCCACACGAGATTCGCGAATTGCGGCGCGTTGGTCGCCTCGGTGTCCGGCGTACCGCCCGTGGTGACGTGGATGGTATCGCGTCCGCCGACCGTGACTCGATAGGCGACCACGAGCTGCTCGCTGTTGAGGCTGAGCGGCCTGACGAGCGCGAGCCACAGCTGCGACTCGTCGAGGTAGTAGTCCACCCCTTCGCGCAGCAGCTCGAAGCCGGGAAGCCGGTTGGGATTCCTGGCGTCGCGGACGAAGAACTTCGGCCCGTTCGGATTCTGGGTCTGCCCGCCAATCAGCCGCCGGTACAGGAAGATTTTCGTCGGCCGCAACGTGTCGGGAAGCGAGGCGGCGAGCGTCGCCATGGCGGGCCGGTCGAGGATGTCGATGTTGGGATAGCGCGCACCGAATACCGACGGATCCACGGTGAAGAAGAAGCGGCGCGCCTCTACCTGGTAGTCCTCGATGTCCCGATCCGCGGATTGCAGTGTCCGATCGCCGACGGTGAAGACCCGGTCGCGCACGACGTTGCCCTTCTGCTGCGCGGCAATCGTGCGGAAGCGCATCGGCCCGAGCTGGCCAATCGCCTGCAGGCCATAGTTTCCGCTGGGGATTCCGCCCGTGATGAAGCGCGAGGGCGGCGGCGTGAAGGTGACGTTGCCCACCTCCAGCCGGTGCAGCATCTCGTCAGGCTTCCCCTGATAGTAGACCGACACATTGTTGGAGGCGTCGAACTCGCGTTGCGAGTCGTAGTCCACGTTCACGTGAATGCGATCGGCGACAACGCCGCCGGAGCGTACGTTGAACTGGAAGTCGAACGCCGGCTGAAAGGTGCCGCGGCAACTCACCGCGGCGGCGAAGAGCTGGTTCGTGGTGCAGCTCTCGTTGCGGCTGCGCTCCCCCTTCGCCTCCAGACGCGCCTGCATGGCGAGGCCGAGGTCAGCGTAGTCGCCGAAGATGGCTGTGTTGCCGGCACCCGGCGCGGGCGCGACCGGGGGAATCGAATCCGCTCGGGCAACCGCGGACGCGGCGGCAGGCACCTGCTCGATCACCGGCGCCGGTGTTTCGCCCACGCCCGCCTGACGCGGCCCGGACAGCGACGCGAACGCGGTCTCCCCCCAGAGCGCGTGATACCGAGTCTGGAGGTTGGACATCGTGAGGAGCGCCTGCTGCGCTGCCTGACGATCACGCGCGGATGGCGCGGCAAGCCGTCCCACTCCCGTCGTCGCCCAGGGATACTGCAACCCGAGTGACACCGGCTCGAGCGCGGGGCGCAACGTGAAAAGACCCGTTGCTCCCGAATCCGCGCGTTGTGCGCTGTCCAGTTCGCGCGTTCGTCCGGGCGCCGGGTCCTGCGACTCGGCGACCGCTGGCACGAGCAGGAGCGACGCGACGACGAGGCGAATGAAACGCACGAAAGGCGGTAACGCGGGTACGAGGAAGCACCGGCGCGTGCGGGACGAGGCAGCGTGCGCCATTGGCTCCGGTGCGGCCGGACTTGAGTTCACGGGGCCGCCGGTGGAATATACGGGACGCCCCTGCCCCTACAACCCGCTGGCATGCAGCGAGTTCCTTCCGCAACGCCGGACGTGTCGAGCACGTGAGGATCCTCAGCAAGTACGTTCTCAAGGAGCACGCGGGGCCGCTGGGGTTTGCGCTCACCGCGCTGACGTCGCTGCTCTTGCTCAACTACGTCGCGAAGCAATTCGGCAATCTCGTGGGAAAGGGACTCGCCTGGTCAGTGATCGGCGAGTTCTTTCTCCTGTCCGTTCCGTTCACCGTCGCGATGACGCTGCCGATGGCGGTGCTCGTCTCGACGCTGTACGCGTTCAGCCGGCTCGCGGCCGAAAACGAGATCACCGCGCTGAAGGCGAGCGGCGTCAGCATCACGCGCATTCTCGTGCCGGTGCTGATGGGCGCGACGGTGATCGCGTTCATCATGATCGGATTCAACGACCAGGTCCTGCCGCGCGCGAACCACCGCCTGCGTGCGCTCCAGACCGATATCGCCCAGAAGAAGCCGACCTTCGGATTGCGCGAGCAGGTGATCAACGAAGTGTCGCCGGGTCGCTTCTTTGTCCGTGCCGGGAAGCTGGACCCTGGTTCCAACCGGATGAAGGACGTCGTCATCTACGATCTCAGTGATCCGATGCGCCGCGTGACCATTTTCGCGGACAGCGGGAACATGGGAATCACGGCGGACCAGAAAGACCTGGAGATGCAACTGTACGACGGGATGATGCAGGAGCTCTCGCGCACCGATCCCGGCCAGCTGCAGCGCCTCTTCTTTCACGTGAACAACATCCGGGTCCGCGGTGTCGGCAACTCCTTCCAGCGCGACAGCGCGGACGGCTACAAGAGTGACCGCGAGATGTCCATCTGCGAGATGCAGGAGGACTGGGCACGGGCCGACACGGAGAAGCGCCGGGCGCGCGGCGATTTGCAGCGCGCCGTGATGGCCGCGTCGCGTGCGGTAGTGACGGGAGACGGAGCGACCCGCGCACCAGAGACACGCGTTCCTCCCGCTGCGCCGCTCTCTGGCGGAATCGGCCGATTGTACTGCGGCATCGTTCACCCCTTGCTCAATGTTCCCGAAGCGGCCGCCGCGATTCCCACCGCGTCACAGCAGCAGGGCCAGCCGCCGCTCAGGCGACCGCTGCCCCGCGCCGACCTGTTGCGTGCACGGATGGAGGCGATTGACTCCGCGTCAGCCGATTCGGTCGCCCCACGTCCGGGTGCCTCCGCGGCCGTCGCGTCGCCGGAAACGGCAGCGCCCGCGAGGCTGCCCACGAGGCTGCCACCATCGAGTGGACTCCAGCCTGACGACCCCGGCATTGAGGGCAGTTTCTTCCCCGGCGCTATCTGGGGAGCGATGGAGATGTCGCGCGCTCGCTTTCAGGAGAGTGAGCGCACGGCCAACCAGCTGGCGGTGGAAATCCACAAGAAGTTCGCGCTCGCGTTCGCGTGCGTCGTTTTCGTGCTGCTCGGCGCGCCCATCGCGCTGCGCTTCCCGCGCGGCGGCGTGGGATTGGTGATCGGCGTCAGCCTCGCCGTGTTCGCCGTGTATTACATGGGATTGATCGCCGGCGAGCCGCTGGGCGACCGCGGCACCGTCGCGCCGTGGCTCGCGATCTGGAGCGCGAATATCGTCTTCAGCATCGCGGGAGTGTTCCTGCTCTCGCGCATGGGCAAGGAAGGGAGCACCTCGCGCGGCGGTGACGCCAGCGAGATGCTGGACGCGATGCGCGCATGGTTCGCGGGACAACTGCGTCGGGTCGGTCTGCGCGTCGAGCGACGCCGGCGTACCGCATGATCGGGCGCTTCGTTCGCCCACTCGATCGGTACGTCTTCCGGGAGTTCTGGCGCATCTTCGTGACCACGGCGCTGGGCTTTCCGGTGCTGGTGATCATGATCGACCTGACGGACAAGCTGGACACGTATCTCAACCGGAATCTGCCGCGCTCGCAGATCGCGCTGAGTTACCTGTACTGGCTGCCGGACTCGATGTTCATGATCCTCCCCGCCGCGGTGCTGTTCGCGACGGTTTTCTCGATTGGCAGCTTCACGCGCTACTCGGAAATCACGGCGGCGAAGGCGTCCGGTATCAGCTTCTATCGCTTCACCGCGCCGATTTTCGCGGGGGCGCTCCTTGCCGCGGTGCTCGGCCTCGTGCTCGGGGAGCTCGTGCCGATCACGAATGCGAAGCGCGAAGTGCTGCTCCAGGAGAAGAAGTTCCGCAGCGGCAACGACCGCTTCAACTTCACCTACACGGCCGAGCGGGGACGCGTGTACAAGGTGGCATCGCTCAACGTGGAGCGAGGCACGCTTGACGGATTGGAGATCGAGCGCCGCGGCAATGGCCCGGACTATCCCACCTACGTGCTCACGTCCGCGACGTCCGAATGGAAGGTGGAGAGCGGGTGGATGCATCGGAAAGGCGAGATGCACATCCTCCCCGAGGGCGACGCCGACATTGTCTTCGTGTACGACTCGCTGCGGGACAACCATCTGCGCGAGCGGCCGATCGAGCTCATGGCAACGCCGAAGGCGCCGCAGGAAATGCGCTACCGGGAGTTGGGCCGCTTCATTCGGGCCATGGAACGCTCCGGCACCGATGTCAACGAACTGCGTGTGGAGCGCATGCTCAAGATCGCCATTCCGGTCACCTGCCTCATCATCGCGATGTTCGGCGCACCGCTCGCGACGAG
>JANNOC010000031.1:0-1605 GCA_031398865.1 Gemmatimonadota bacterium
CCTCCTCGGCTGCAAGGTCGGCATGACGCAGCTGTTCGACGGGGCCGGCAACGTCGTCCCCGTCACCGTGATCCAGGCCGGTCCGAACACCGTCCTGCAGGTCAAGAGCGCTGACGGCGCCGACGGCTACGACGCGATCCAGCTCGGCTTCGCCGAGAAGAAGCCGCTGCTCACCAACAAGCCCGACGCGGGCCACTTCGCCAAGGCCGGCACCGGCCCGAAGAAGCACGTCGGCGAGATCCGGCTCCCGGCCGAAGACGTCAAGAAGTTCGCGCCCGGCCAGCAGCTCAAGGTCACCGACGTGTTCGCGATCGGCGACATCTGCGACGTCACCGGCACGAGCAAGGGCCGCGGGTTCGCCGGTGTGTTCAAGCGCTACCACTTCGCCGGCTTCGAGAGCAGCCACGGCACCCACGAGTACTTCCGTCACGGCGGCTCGATCGGTACGCGTCTGACGCCCGGTCACGTCATGAAGGGCAAGAAGATGCCGGGCCATATGGGCGCCGAGCAGGTCACCGTGCAGAACATGACGGTCGTTCGCCTCGACGAGGAGCGCGGCCTCGTGTTCATCCGGGGGGGAGTCCCCGGGCCGAACGGTGGCTTCGTCCTCGTCCGCAAGGCGGTCAAGAAGGGCTAATCAATGGGGAAGGCGCTCTGGTCGCCGCCGCCGGAGCGGGTCGATGCCGCACGCATCACCCGCTTTCGCCGTCAGGTGAACGAGACCAAAGACCTCTCCCTCGAGGGCTTCGACGCGTTGCACGCGTGGTCGCTCGATGACCCCGCGGCCTTCTGGGAACAGATCTGGAAGGCCGCCGAGGTCAAGGCGAGCAGGCCGTACGACACGCCGATGCGCGACCCGAAGATGCCGGGCACGACCTGGTTCCCCGGGGCGCGCCTGAACTTCGCCGAGAACCTGCTGCGCTGGCGCGACGACCGCATGGCGCTCGTGTGGCGCAACGACCAGGGCAAGCAGCAGAGCCTGACCCACTCGCAGCTCTATGACGAAGTGTCCCGGATGGTGCAGTTCCTGGAGGACCAGGGCATCACCGAGGGTGACATGATCGGCATCTACCTGCCCAACCGCGTCGAGGGCGTCATCACCATGCTCGCGGCCACGGCGCTCGGGTGCCTGTTCACGTCGTGCAGCCCGGACTTCGGGTACCAGGGCGTGCTCGATCGGTTCGGCCAGACCGAGCCGAAGATCGTCGTCACGTGCGACGGGTACTTCTACGCGGGGCAGCGCTTCGACAACCTGAAGAAGGTGCAGGAGCTCCTGCTCGACATCTACGCCATCGAGCGCGTGATCATCGTCCCGGTCATCCACGAGAACCCGAGCCGCGCGGGCCTCCGCGGGGCGCTGATGTGGAAGGAGGCGATGGATCGGCCTCCGGCCGACATCAAGTTCGCCCAGCTCCCGTTCGATCACCCGCTGTACGTGCTGTACTCCTCGGGCACGACGGGAAAGCCGAAGGGCATCGTGCACGGCGCGGGGGGCACGCTGCTCCAGCACTGGAAGGAGCTGGCCCTGCACACCGACGTCGGGCGCGATGACGTGGTGTTCTACTTCACCACGACCGGGTGGATGATGTGGAACTGGCTCGTGAG
>JANNOC010000095.1:0-2323 GCA_031398865.1 Gemmatimonadota bacterium
CACGGAAAGTCTCGTTCATAGTGGCGACAGGGAGTGTGACGGCTGCCTTAAGCGTACTCAGGGAGCCTTCACCATGCGAGCGCACGACTCCGCGCAGCGACGGCACGCATCCGCACATTGCTGCATCATCTTGTCATCGCCCATGCCGCGGCAGGACTGCTCGCACGCACGGCAGACCTCAGCGCACACGGCGCAGGTCCGGGTGTGCGACGGAGACCCGCGCAACATGAAGCCAGCGCTGGTGCGGCAGATCTCGGCGCAGTCGTTGAGCAGCCGGATGTGGCCGGGGTCAGCATGCTTCCCGCCCATCGTGAGACAATGCTGTGCGGTTTGGACGCACGACGAGTAACAGCCCAGGCATTCGTCGATGCACTGCTGCATGTCCTTGGTCATTTTGTGCTCTGTCGTATGCATGGCGTCTCCCCCTGAGGTTCGCGAGCTTTGCCAACTATATGATGACTGTGCAGGAAAAAGGCGTCACCTGCACGATACGTACCGTCTATTCTACCTGCCATAAAACGAGCCGGCTCGATCCATGCGCCAGCCAACCCTTGACATACCCCAGCGGGTATCACACTTTTATACCCCATAGGGTATCTGTGCCCGACAGTCCGGAAACCGACGGCGACGCGAGTCGCGGAGGAAAAGTTTATGGAACGCGTGACGATGAAGATCGACGGCATGACCTGCGGCCACTGCGTTGGCCAGGTTACGAAGGCTCTCAAGGAAGTGAATGGCGTCACCGTGGAAGAGGTAAAGATCGGAGCGGCGACAGTCTCATTCGATCCAGGCTCCACCTCGAAGGACCGAATCACGAAGGCGGTCGAAGATCAGGGCTATGCGGTCGCGGCCAGCACGCGCTGAACGCCGCCCCGGATTCAAGCATTCGGGAACCAGGAGAACACGATGAGCAGCACTGAATGGCTGGTCGTGCTCGGGGGCGTCGCGGCCATCGCGCTGGTGAACTGGTATTTCTTTGTCGCCGGGCGATCCGTGCTGCGAGGCGGGCGACCGGACGGTGAGAAACAGGAGAAAGGATGACAGCGACACCGCGCACGGCTGACCGTGCACGCCAGACAGAGCAGAAACCCGCGAACGCCGCCGCGCGGGAAACGATTCGCATCCCGGTGTCGGGGATGACGTGCGCCGCATGTCAGTCCCGCGTGCAGCGCACGCTCCAGAAGCAGGCCGGCGTCACCGACGCGTCGGTCAACCTGATGATGAAGAGCGCGACCGTCACCTATGACCCGGCGGCGATCACGCCTGATCGGCTGGTGGACGCGATCCGCGACACGGGCTACGGCGCGGAGCTCGCGTCGCCCGACCAGACGGCATTCGAGGAACAGGAGTCGCGCGACCGCGTCCAGCTGCAGGAGTTCGAGGAGCTCCGTCGCAAGGCAATCGCGAGCGCGATTGCCGGCGCTATCGCAATGATCATCTCCATGCCGCTCATGGCGGGCGGTGTGCACATGGCACGCGGCCCTGTCGCTGACCCGTTCATGCGCTGGGTGATGCAATCGCTCACTCCCGCTGTGCGCGCGGTCGCGCCTTGGCTGTACTCGATTCCTACCGCGGTCATCTCGTATGCGCTGCTGGTGGTCACGCTCGGCGTCATGGTCTGGGCCGGCCGGCATTTCTATGTGCGCGCCTGGGCAGCATTCCGACACCACGCGGCGGACATGAACACTCTGGTAGCGATCGGGACGGGCGCAGCGTTCCTGTACTCGGTCTTCGCCACCGCGGCGCCGGGGTTTTTTACGACGCGCGGTGTCACGCCCGACGTGTACTACGAGGCGGTGATCATCATCATCGCGCTGATCCTCACCGGCAACGCATTCGAGGCGCGCGCCAAGAAGCAGACGTCAGCCGCTTTGCGAGCGCTGGTTAATCTTCGCCCGAAGACAGCCCGCGTGGTCCGCGGTGACGCGGAGATCGACGTGCCTGTCGAAACGGTCGCGAGCGGCGAAACCGTTGTGGTGCGCCCCGGCGAGCGCGTGCCGGTGGACGGCACGGTCCTCTCTGGTGAGAGCGCCGTGGACGAGTCGATGCTCACGGGAGAATCCCTGCCCGTAGCGAAGAAGCCGGGCGACCGGGTGATCGGGGGAACGATCAATCGCACGGGTGCATTCCGCTTTGCCGCCACGGCGATCGGAAGCGACAGCGTTCTCGCGCAGATCGTGAAGCTCATGCGCGATGCGCAGGGCTCGCGAGCGCCGATTCAGCGTCTCGCCGACCGGATCAGCGGGGTGTTCGTGCCCATCGTGCTCTCCATCGCGATCGCGACGTTCGTCGCCTGGTTTGTCGCGGCCGAGACCGCGCCCGC
>JANNOC010000111.1:0-2716 GCA_031398865.1 Gemmatimonadota bacterium
GCGCGATCGTCATCGGGAAGACCAACTGCGACGAATTCGCGATGGGCTCGTCCACGGAGAACAGCGCCTACGGTCCGGCGCGCAATCCGCATGATCCGACGCGCGTGCCTGGCGGCTCGTCAGGCGGGTCGGCCGCGGCGGTGGCGGCGGGGATCGTGCGCATCGCGCTCGGCTCGGAGACGGGCGGCTCGGTGCGGCAACCCGCGGCGTTCTGCGGTGTCGTTGGCGTCAAACCCACGTACGGGCGCGTCAGCCGGTACGGCCTCGTGGCGTTCGCGTCGTCGCTGGATCAGATCGGAGTGTTCGGTGCAACGGTGGGCGATGCGGCGCTTGGGCTCGAAGTGATTGCGGGCCGCGATCCCCTTGATTCAACGACGACCGAAGATCCGGTGCCGGCGTATACGTCCGCGGCCAAATCGCCATCGCTCGACGGTGTTGTGATCGGCCGACCGCGAGAATACTTCCCCGACTCCCTGGACGCGGGCATACGTGGCTGCTGTGATCGCGCGCTCGAGGCGCTGGTCGCGCGTGGGGCGACGGTGCGCGACGTCTCGCTTCCGCACACGGATCTCGCGATTCCGGTGTACTACATCATCGCGCCGGCGGAGGCATCTTCCAATCTCGCGCGCTTCGACGGCGTGCGGTACGGATTGCGGGAGCTGGGCGCCGGCCTCGTGGGCATGTACGAAGCCACCCGCTCGCGCGGCTTCGGCCCCGAAGTCACCCGGCGCATTCTCCTCGGCACCTACGTGCTCTCCGCGGGATATCACGACGCCTACTATTGCAAGGCACAGGAGGTGCGAACGCTCATCGCGCTGGATTTCCACGCCGTTTTCGACAGTGGCGTGCACCTGCTTTTCACGCCGACGGCGCCCACCACCGCATTCCCGCTGGGCGCGGTCTCGGACCCGTACGAGATGTACCTCAGTGACATCTTCACGGCGACGGCGAATCTCGCCGGCGTGCCGGCCATCTCGGTCCCCATCGGGCGGTCGGGCGGGCTGCCGGTGGGCGGGCAGTTGATCGCGCCGCATTTCGCAGAGCTGCGGTTGTTCGAGGGCGCGTACGCGCTCGAGCGCGCGTTGGGGGCGGAGGCGCACCGGTGAGTCACGAAACAGCAGGCAGCGGGGAGCGGGGAGCGGGGAACGGGGGAGTGCGGGTCGCAGACGCGAGCGGCCGTCCACACGTCGCGGATCGGTACGAGATGGTGATCGGGCTCGAGGTGCACGTACAACTCAAGACCCGCACCAAGGCGTTCTGCAACTGCTCCACCGAGTACGGCGCACTGCCTAACGTCAATACCTGCCCCATTTGCCTGGCGCTTCCCGGATCGCTGCCGGTGCTCAACTTCAAGGCCGTGGAGCTGGCCGTACGTGCCGCGCACGCGCTGGGGTGTAAGGTGCACCCCGTCTCGATCTTCGCGCGCAAGAACTATTTCTATCCCGACCTGCCTAAAGGCTACCAGATCTCGCAGTACGAGCAGCCGTTGGCGACGGAGGGGTGTGTCACCATCGGCGAACTGACCCATGGGGGAACCATCACGGTCGGCGTCACGCGGCTGCACATGGAAGAGGACGCCGGCAAGTCGGTGCACGATCGCTACGTTGGCGCGACCGCGATTGATCTCAACCGTGCCGGCGTCCCCCTGATCGAGATCGTGAGCGAACCCGACATGCGCTCCGCCGCTCAGGCGGGCTCCTACCTCAAGGTCCTCAAGCAACTGCTCGAGTATCTGGAGGTGAGTGACGTCAGCATGGAGGAAGGCAGTCTGCGCGTGGACGCCAACATCAGCGCGCGGCCACGCGGCGAGACCACGCTTGGCACGAAGACCGAAGTGAAGAACATGAATTCTTTTTCCGGCGTGGAACGCGCGCTGGAAACGGAGTTCGCGCGCCAGTGCGCGCTGCTGGATCGCGGCGAGGCGGTGACGCAGCAGACGATGCTCTGGGATGCCGCGCGCGGCGAAGTGCGGCCGAGTCGAACGAAGGAAGGGAGTCACGATTACCGGTACTTCCCTGAGCCCGACCTTCCTCCGCTGGTGCTGGCTCCGGAATGGGTGCGTCAGGTGAAAGAGTCGCTGCCGGAGCTGCCCGACGCGCGACGCGCGCGCTTTCGGCAACAGTATGCGCTCGGCCAGTACGATACCGATGTGCTCACCAACAATCCCCGGCTGGCCGATTATTTCGAGGGCGTCGCACGCGCGCATGGCGACGCGAAGATCGCGGCCAATTGGGTGATGGGCGACGTCTTCGCCGCGCTCAACGCCACCGCGCAGGACATCGCGCACTTCTCCGTGCGGCCCACCGACCTGGCGCAGCTGCTCAATCTCGTGCGCGACAGCGTCGTGAGCCGCTCGGCGGCGAAGCGCATCTTCGCCGTGATGGTGGAGACCGGCGAGCGCCCCGAGCAGATCGCCGGGCGCGAGGGGCTCATGCAGGTCGGCGACGACGGCGCGCTGGAAGGCTGGATCGACGACATCTTTGCGGAGCATGCCTCCGAAGCGCTGCGGTATCGGAATGGCGAGCGCAAGTTGCAGGGTGTGCTGGTCGGACTCGTCATGAAGAAGTCGAAAGGCAGCGCCGACCCGAAGAAGGTAAATCAGCTGCTCGCGGCGCGGGTCGGGAAGTAGAGCGGCGTCTTACGGCGACATCTTCGATTGGAGGAGCACCCTGGTGACCTTCCTCACGCTCGATGACCGGCGCTGAGCAACCCGGAG